>JAYVPR010000094.1:0-9050 GCA_043757245.1 Polaromonas sp.
CTACACGCTGCTTATGTCGTATGTCGGCTCGCACGCCATCAATGTCAGCATTTACAAAAAACTGCCGTTTGACCCGGAGGCTGATTTTGTGGCAGTCGCAACGCTGGCTAACGTCCCTTTTGTGGCTGCTGTCAACGCCGCTGTGCCGGTGGGCAACATGAAAGAGTTGGCCGCCTATGCTGCCAAAAATTCGGTGTCTTTTGGCTCTGCGGGTAATGGCTCGGTCAATCATTTGCTAGGTGAAATGTTCAATGCCAACAGCAATATCAAGATGCAGCACGTTCCGTACAAGGGCGCAGCGCCAGCACTGACCGACCTGATTGGCGGACAGATTCAACTGGTCTACACCAGCTTGCCGTCGATTGCGCAGCATATCCGCGCAGGCACGGTCAAAGGGCTGGCGGTGACGGGCTCAAAACGCGCGCAGGCCTTCAAGGATATTCCCACGATTGTCGAATCTGGTTACCCGGGTTTTGTGATTAACCCGTGGTTTGGTTTGTTTGCGCCAAAAGGCACACCGCCTGCGGTGGTGCAGCAGATCAATGCCGACATTAAAAAAATCCTGGCGGACAAAGACGTTATGGAGAAATTCGCCGTGCTGGGTGCCGAGCCGTACGACACCACGCCACAGGAGTTCACGGCCATCCTGCATTCGGACATTAAAAAATGGGCAGTGGTCGTAAAAAGCTCTGGTGCATCCGCAGACTAAGAACAGATCAAGGAGCCATTTCAATGATGAAAATAAAACAAATCGCAGGTGCCCTGGGCGCTAAAATTTCAGGCGTTGATCTTGCCAAAGGCGTGCCCGCATCGCTGGCGGCAGATATCCGGCAAGTGTTCCTCGATCATCAGGTCATTTTTATGCATGACCAAGACCTCACGCCGCAGCAGTTTCTGGCGTTTGCCAAGGCCATGGGTGAGCCGATTGAGTACCCCTTTGTCAAAGGGCTTGATGGCTTTGCGCACATCATTGAAGTGAAAAAGCTGGCGCACGAAAAAGTCAATTTTGGCGGCATCTGGCATTCAGACACCACTTACCTTGATGTGCCGCCCATGGGCTCGATGCTGCTCTCGCGTGAAGTGCCTCCCTATGGTGGCGACACCCTGTTTGCCAGCCAGTACCGGGCGTATGAGGCACTATCAAACACCATGAAGGGCTTGCTCGATGGTTTGACCGGCATCAGCAGTTCGGCCAAGGCCGACGTCTCCAAAACCCGCGAAGACCGCATCAAGTCCGACGGCAAAGAGGCTGCCCCGCAAGAGTACCGCGCTGAGCACCCCGTGGTGCGCACCCACCCTGAGACCGGGCGCAAGGCTTTGTTCGTTAACGTAGCGCATACCTCTGGCATCAAGGGCATGAGCGATGAAGAAAGCGCACCGCTGCTGCGCTTTTTATTCGAGCACCAGGTCAAACCAGAATTCACCTGCCGCTTTGCCTGGGAGCCGAACGCGATTGCGTTTTGGGACAACCGCTGCGCGCAACATAACCCAGTCAATGACTACCACGGCTTTCGCCGAGTGATGCAGCGCATCACGCTTAAAGGCGACAAGCCAGTTTGACAGGACTGCCACCATGCCAGAGAAAACTTCCCCTAACTCAGTGCCGGTATTCGAGCTGCGCGGCAACCGCTTCAAACCGCTCACATGGGACAGCATGACCCCTGTGCAGCAGCGTATGACCAGCAACGTACTGGCTGGCAAGCGCGGTGCCATGCAAGGGCCTTACAACGTTTTGCTGCACAGCCCAGAGCTGGGTGACCTGGCACAAAAGTTTGGTGCGCATACACGGTTTAATTCGTGCCTGCCGTTGGCCCTGAATGAACTGGCGATTTTGCTCGTCGCCCGCTTCTGGACTTGCCAGTTTGTCTGGTGGATACACAGACGCATTGCCGAAGAAGCCGGGCTGCCCGCGGCCTTGACGCAGGCCATCGCTTTAGAACTCCCGCCAACCGAGCTGACGGGAGAATTGCAGGCGGTTTATGCTTTTTGCAATGAACTGCTCCAGACCCGGCGAGTCGGCGACGCAAATTATTCTGCGCTCATCGAATATTTTGGTGAAGCCGGAGCGGTAGATTTGATGGGCACCATGAGCTACTACACCCTGGTCAGCATGGCGCTAAATGTTGACCAGTACCCGCTACCCGAAGGGGCGGAGCCAGAATTGGTTTAGCTCCCCCTGGCGCAATCCGTTCTGGTCAGTTGGGGTTCTTTATGTTTTGACATATTTTTACGTGGGTTGCCCGTGATGAAATGTCGAACTCACCAAGACCCATCAACCGTTAGTATCAGCGGCAAGCGAAGCTGTTTTCAGCAAGTAATTCCATTTCCATATCAATCCGGCATGTTGTTGCTTCGCCTTGCCGTGCTATAGCACTGTCTGCGGCTTCGCGCCTAGTGCCCTATCGATCTGGAAACGGAATAACTACAACTACAACTGCTGCGTGGCGTCCGCTTGTCTTCCAAAATAAGAGTAACCTATGGTTAATCATAGGATGTCCAAGGAGATTTCGTCATGGTTCAATCCGCTCGCGATGCAAAGCATGCTTTTGCAGAAACTCTTAAGTCTTTCAAGGCCACCTCCGGCAAGTCAGGCAAGTTTTACTCTCTGCCTGAACTGGCCAAGCAATTCCCAAACGTTGCACGTCTCCCGATATCGCTGCGCATTGTGCTCGAATCCGTGCTGCGCAACTGCGATGGCAAGCGCATCACAAAGCAGCACATTGCCGAGCTGGCCAATTGGCAGCCGAACGCCGTTCGCACGCAAGAAATTCCGTTTCTCGTCTCCCGCGTTGTGCTGCAAGACTTTACGGGCGTGCCGCTGCTGGCTGACTTGGCCGCCATGCGCAGCGTGGCTGTCAAGCTGGGCAAAGACCCAAAACGCATTGAGCCTCTGGTGCCGGTTGATTTGGTGGTTGACCACTCCATCATGGTGGACTACTACGGCAAAAAGAACTCACTCGACTTGAACATGAAGCTGGAATTTCAGCGCAACAACGAGCGCTACCAGTTCATGAAATGGGGCATGCAGGCGTTTGATACTTTTGGCGTAGTGCCGCCCGGCTTTGGCATCGTGCATCAGGTCAATCTTGAGTATTTAGCGCGTGGCGTGCATAAAACGGCAGCCGATGTGTATTACCCCGATTCGCTGGTCGGCACCGACAGCCACACCACCATGATCAACGGCATCGGCGTGGTTGCCTGGGGTGTGGGCGGCATTGAAGCCGAAGCCGCCATGCTGGGCCAGCCGGTGTATTTTTTAACGCCTGACGTGGTGGGTTTTGAGCTGACAGGAAAGTTGCGTGAAGGCGTTACCGCCACCGACCTGGTGCTACGCGTTACAGAGCAGTTGCGCCGTGAAAAAGTGGTTGGCAAATTTGTTGAATTTTTCGGGGAGGGTACACGCACCCTGAGCCTGCCAGACCGCGCCACCATTGGCAATATGGCCCCCGAGTACGGCGCAACGATGGGATTCTTTCCAGTGGATGAAAAAACGATTGACTATTTTGAAGGCACGGGCCGCACCAGAGCAGAAATTGAAGCGTTTGCAGCTTACTTTAAAGCACAAGGCTTGTTTGGTGTGGCCAAGGCAGGGGACATTGACTATTCCCAAGTCGTCAAGCTGAACCTTGGCGATGTCACGCCTAGCCTGGCCGGGCCCAAACGCCCGCAAGACCGGATTGAACTGGGTAACGTCGCCGCCCAGTTCGCATCGCTATTCAGTCAGCCGATTGCCGACAACGGCTTTAACCAGCCAGCTGCGATCCTGGCGACACGGCACTTGTTGCGGCATACCGATAACGACCACGCTGACACGCTGCCAGCAGCACCGCCGACTGCGCTGGGCGCCCCCCGCATGGTCGCCGAAATGGAGGGCAGCCGCCCGACCCTTGCAACCGCGCATACCGATGTTGCGCCGTCCGCATCGAAGTCAACAGGCATTTCAATCGGCAACGGTGATGTGTTGATCGCGGCGATTACCAGTTGCACCAACACCTCTAACCCCAGCGTGCTTTTGGCGGCTGGCTTGCTGGCCAAAAAAGCGGTTGAGGCGGGCTTGAAAGTACAACCTCATATCAAGACATCTTTAGCACCCGGCTCGCGCATCGTGACCGAGTATTTGACCGAGACAGGCCTGCTACCGTATCTGGAAAAACTCGGCTTTGCATTGGCGGGTTACGGCTGCACCACTTGCATTGGCAACGCGGGTGACCTGACGCCCGAGATCAACGAAGCCATTGCCGAAGGTGATTTGGTGTGTGCCGCTGTGCTGTCTGGTAACCGCAATTTTGAGGCGCGTATTCACCCGAATCTAAAAGCCAACTTTCTGGCCAGCCCGCCGCTGGTGGTGGCTTACGCGATTGCCGGCACAGTCATGCGGGACTTGATGACAGAGCCAGTGGGAAAAGGCCATAAAGGCAAGGATGTTTACCTGGGCGACATCTGGCCCACGACTGACGAGATCAATGCATTGATGAAGTACGCCATGAACGGTGAGGCGTTTAAGGCCAACTACGCCAAAGTCAAAACCGAGCCTGGCAAGCTATGGGAAAAAATCAAGGGTGTGAACGGCAACACCTACACCTGGCCCCTAAGTACCTACATTGCCGAGCCGCCTTTTTTCAAGCATTTTGCTATGATAAACGGAGCTGTTGGCGCCTATAATCAGAGGGCTACAGCAATAAATAATGACTCTGACAGCTCGCTCTCAGTCAGAAGTTCCCGCATCATGGCCTTGTTTGGCGATTCCATCACCACGGACCATATTTCTCCCGCTGGCTCCATCAAGACCTCATCCCCAGCGGGCCAGTGGCTGCAAGCGCATGGCGTACTGAAGGCCGACTTCAACAGTTACGGCGCGCGGCGTGGCAACCACGACGTGATGATGCGCGGCACCTTTGCCAATGTGCGGATCAAGAACCTGATGATTCCGGCAGACGCGGAAGGCTCACGCGAAGAAGGCGGCGTGACGCTGTTCCAACCCAAAGCAGGAACCAGTAACTCAAGCGTCGCCAGGGAAAAGATGTTCATTTACGACGCAGCCATGAAGTACATCGCCGAAGGCACACCTACCGTGATTTTTGCAGGCGAGGAATACGGCACCGGCTCATCGCGCGACTGGGCGGCCAAGGGTACGCTGCTTCTGGGCATCAAGGCGGTGGTGGCGCGCAGCTTTGAGCGTATACACCGTAGCAACCTGGTCGGCATGGGGGTGCTGCCGTTGCAGTTCAAAGCGGGGCAGTCGTGGCAGACGTTGGGCCTCAAGGGCGATGAGGTGATTGACGTGATTCCGCATCCTGAGCTCAAACCGCAAACTGATGCCCTGCTCCGCATCACACGCGCTGATGGCAAGGTAGAAGACGTTGTCGTCACGCTGCGGATAGATACGCCGATTGAGGTGGACTACTACCAAAGCGGTGGTATCTTGCCCTATGTGCTGCGGCAGTTGCTGGCTGCATGAATCTGAAAATTGCGATTGCCGGTGGCGGCATTGGGGGCTTCGCGGCGGCATTGGCTTTGTCGCGC
This sequence comes from Polaromonas sp., assembly GCA_043757245.1. Taxonomy (GTDB): domain Bacteria; phylum Pseudomonadota; class Gammaproteobacteria; order Burkholderiales; family Burkholderiaceae_C; genus Polaromonas. The sequence goes on from JAYVPR010000094.1 coordinate 5,524, forward strand.
GTCGGTCAGCAGGTTGAGGTGTTTGAAAAAATATCCGCTTTCACTGAAAGCGGTGCCGGAATTCAATTGGGCCCGAATGTCACCCGACTGCTCAATGACTGGGGTTTGACGGACGCTTTACGCCTGCTAGCCTCGGCTCCTGAGCGTCTGCAGGTGCGCAGCGCGACGACGGGTAGCGTCCTTGGCGAACTGCGTTTAGGCGATGCCATAGCCGGGCGTTATGGTGCGCCATACCTGACACTGCACCGCGCGGACTTGCATGCCGTGTTGCTGCAAGCCGTGCAGCAAACTAGCGCAGTGCTGCATTTGGATTGCGCCGTACAAAGTTTTCATCAAACGCGCAATAGTCGCAATAGTGTTTCTGTCCAGACAACGACTGAAATAAAAGAAGTTGACGTGTTGGTCGGCGCTGATGGTCTGTGGAGCAACACCCGCCAGCAGTTGTTAAACGATGGCCCGCCACGCCGTACAGGCCACCTGGCTTACCGCGCTTTGATCAAACAAGCTGAGCTCCCGGAGCGGCTGCGCAGCCAAATCGTCACCGCCTGGCTAGGCTCCAGCATGCATGTGGTGCAGTACCCGGTACGTCGTGGTGAGTGGCTCAACATCGTGGCGTTTGTGCATGGTGATGTACCGGATGATTTTCAAAACTGGAACCACAGCGCCAATGCAGCAGATTTAACCACCCAGCTGGTGGACTGCTACCCCGCATTGCAAGAAGTGATTCAAGCCGTATCCGACTGGCAACTGTGGGTGATGCACGACCGGCCGCCCATGCATGGCTCACACCAGCACGCGCAAGTCCGCGTGGCACTGCTTGGCGATGCCGCGCATCCGATGCGGCCCTACCTGGCACAGGGCGCGGGTATGGCGGTTGAAGACGCGGCTGAGTTGGGGTCAGCCCTTCGCGGGGCAAGCTCGCAAAACGCACCCGTAGCTTTGCAGCAATACGCTGCCGCCCGCTGGCAACGCAACGCAGGCGTACAAACGCGGGCTCTGCGTAATGGTCAGATTTTTCATGCGGTTGGGCCGATGCGTTGGGGCCGTGATGTGGCGATGAAGCTGATGGGCGAGAATTTGCTGGATATGCCCTGGCTGTATGGTTTTAAACGATAGTTACCAAAATTGCTATACAAACAGGAGCTACTAACGACCGTATTATTTGGGATAAAGACCAATTCTGTGTATATTTTTAGCTGAGCACTGATTTGAGTTGCCGCGAAGTTCGCAGCGTCCAGGTCTCCGGAAACAGCACCACATCCAGCATTTTGCGCAGGCAGCTCACGCCGCCGGTGCCGCCTGTACCGCGCTTGAAGCCGATGACGCGCTCGGGCTCTTGGCTTGGGCTGCGGCGGTGACGGCTTGCATGTCGTGCATGGCACCCGTGCGGTAGTTGACGTGCGTCAGCATCAGCACGGCGGCGTCTGGCGTTAATGCCGCGTCAATGTCTTGCGCGTCCACCAGCAACAGCGTGAGGCCGCGCTCTTTGCACAAAGCTTCAGCAATGTACAAATCCGTCGGAAAGTTGCTGCACTCGCTGACCAGCATTTGGCGCTCTGGTGCATCAATGGCTGCGATGCTCAGCGCCGTTGACAGCACCTTGAAAAAATTGAGCGAGGTGCTGTCAGTGGCCACCACCTCGCCCGGCCTGGCACCAATCAGCTGCGCAATTTTGTTGCCCAGGCGCTGTGGCATGTATAAATAGTGACGGAGGTGTCATAGCCATGAAGGTAGCATTGCTGAAAAACTTGTTGTGTCGGTTGTTTCCAACAGCGCTTGAAAATAGTTGCTGGTTGGCTTGCGGCACAATTTACGGTTATTTTCAATAAAAAGGTTCTCATGACAACAACTCCAAAAATCGCTCTCGTCACAGGCGCAGGCACCGGTATCGGCAAAGCCGTGGCACTGGCTTTTTTGCGTGAGGGCTACAGTGTGGTGCTGGCTGGGCGGCGGCAGGAGCCTCTGGATGTTGTAGCTAGGCAAGCTGGTGCAAACCGTGCATTGGCGGTTGCTACCGACGTTGGCAGTCCCGAATCAGTCGCCGCATTGTTCGCCAAAATCAAAGCGACGTTTGGTCGTATGGATGTGATTTTCAACAATGCCGGCATCAGCGGCATCGGCACAGGTTTTGAAGACATTGCTTTTGACACCTGGCAAAACGTCGTCAATACGAACTTGACGGGCTCATTTTTGTGCGCACAGGGCGCTTTCAAAATGATGAAAGACCAAAGTCCGCAAGGCGGCCGCATCATCAACAACGGCTCCATTTCAGCCCACGCACCCCGGCCCAATTCAGCGCCTTACACCGCCACCAAACACGCCATCACCGGCCTGACAAAATCTATCTCACTTGATGGGCGCAAGTACAACATTGCCTGCGGTCAGATTGATATTGGCAACGCGCTGACTGAGCTATCAGCCAAGATGGCTAAAGGCGTGCCGCAAGCCAACGGCGAGGTAGCGATTGAGCCGATGATGGATGCAAATGAAGTGGCCGATGCGGTGGTGCACATGGCAGCGCTGCCGCTTTCGACCAACGTTCAGTTTATGACCATCATGGCGACGAAGATGCCGTTTGTGGGGCGAGGTTGACAATTCGATTTATTCAACTGATGAAAGTTGAAAACTATTTTTATATCGGTCCGTATTGAAATAACATCCAGCCATGCGCGACAGTCTAAAAATTTTGCTCCAAATTCGTGATGAAGGCGTTCTTGCTGACTTTGCAATTGGCGGTGCTATCGCGGCAAGTTTTTACACACCTGCTGTGGTTACTGAAGACTTGGATATCTTTGCGTTTTTGAAACCCTCAGCTTCTGGACTGTTGGTTTTAACGCCTCTGTACGAGCGCTTACAGGCGCTTGGTGGCCGTGTTGAAAATGAATATATCGTGATTGGTAAGTGGCCCGTACAAATATTACCCGCATACACACCTTTGGTTGAAGAAGCCTTGATGAATGCTGTTGACCGCATATTTGAAGACTTGAAAATCAAGGTGGTGGACGCCAATTATTTGTGTGCCATTGCGCTTCAAACCGCAAGACCGAAAGACTATTTACGTGTTCACACATTGATCGAATCTGGGCACGTTGAAAGCGACAAACTTGCAGCTTTGGTCAACAGATTTGCTTTAACCAAGAGATGGGAGGAATATGTCAAACGCTATCTTTGAACTGAGAGTTTTTCCAAACGCATCAGCAGTGGTAAATATTGCTGAAGTCGAAGCGCACATCAAAAAAGTCAAAGCTGCATGGCGTCAGCATGAGAAAGCAATGACTTGGGAGCAAAAAATACAAGCTATTGAACGCATGCGTGAGCGTGATGCGCAGCTTGCCCGAGCGCGTGAGAAAGTTTTGCCGCTTTAGTCCAAACGACCCAGCAACAGGTACTCCATCAGCGCTTTTTGCACGTGCATCCGGTTCTCCGCTACATCCCATACCACCGACTGCGGGCCGTCAATCACATCGGCTGACACCTCTTCACCCCGGTGCGCTGGAAGGCAGTGCATGAACAAGGCATCGGGTTTG
>JAYVPR010000095.1:0-2440 GCA_043757245.1 Polaromonas sp.
TGCATGGCATCGCGAAAGGTGGGAATGCCGCTTTCCGCCGACATGCCTGCGCCGCTGAATATGACCACGCGACGAGCCCGGCGCAAGGCATCGAGCAGGGCAGCGGGCACCGGGGGAATACATTGTGTGGATGGACTGGTGGTAGTCATGTAGGGATTTTCGGAAAGCTCAAAACTTCATCATCCACTGGAAAGCGACAAGGTGTGTCGTGATAGGCCAATCTCGCTAGGAAAGATGGCCAGGCGCATGGTCAAGGACACCACGATTGGCTCCGTATCCCTCATCGACCCGACCCTAGCCCATCTTTGTCATCAGGCACTACAAAACCCAATTAAATCAATAACTTAGGGAGCATTTCCTGCCTGTATGCCGCTGTTCCATGACGCTGCGAACTTTTTTGCAGTAAACGCTCCCGACTCTCAAAATTAAGATGGGAAAGATCGCATGCCACTTGTTAATGCGGCGGGGATGAAACACCACGCGACTGTGCGAAGCGTTAAATGTGCCCGAACCAGCCGATGGTGTCTGTACAGATGTTTGTGCGCTAACACACACAAGCATTATTTCGTTGTGCGCGCTTAAACTACTGCCATGTCATGGCACGCCAAACTTGATCTTGATTACCAGCTGGAAACAGGCCGTAGCGTCGCCCGCCACCGCCACACCGGTCCACTGCGCATTTTGCAAAGCCTGTACCCAGAGGGCGACACGATTTGCCACAACGTACTGGTACACCCACCGGGCGGGTTGGTGGGGGGCGACACGCTGGATTTAACGATTGACGTAGCGCCAGGGGCGCATGGCTTGTTGACGACACCCGGCGCAACGCGGTTTTACCGCTCAGAGGGCGCGCCTGCTTTGCAGCGCACCACCATCAGCGTAGCAACCGATGCGCGCATGGAGTGGCTGCCGCTGGAAGCGATTGCATACAACGGCTGCCTGGCTGAAAACCGTTTAACGCTTGACCTGGCGCCCGGCGCTGAACTGCTGGGCTGGGACGTGACCGCGCTGGGTTTGCCTTTAGCAGGCAAGCCATTTGAATCCGGCCATTTTTGCCAGCACCTTGAAATGCCCGGTGTGTGGCTGGAGCGTGCCAACATCAAAGCGCTGGATGACCTGCTGCTGAACAGCCCGCTCGGGTTGGCCGGACATCGTTGCTTTGGTACGCTGTTTTTTATGTCCGGCAGCAAGCTGAACCGCCAGCGTAAGCAGGATGCACTTGACGCGGCCCGCCATGTGATGCAGGCGCATTCTTTGTGTGCAACTGCCGGTGCTACCAGCCCGGATGGGCAGGTGGTGCTGGTGCGTGTGCTAGCTCCGGTGGTGGAGCCCGCCATGGACCTGCTTCGAAACGTGTGGCTGGCATGGCGCAGCCAGTTGTGGCAACTGGGCGCTACCAGTCCGCGCATCTGGTCAACCTGATCGATTGCTATCCGGCTCTAAACTTGGACGCTATGCCATTTTTTCGTCCATTTCCACGCCATTGAAGAGCCGCTGTTGAACTACTGCGTCTCTGTTCGTGCTCTGTGCGAGTTCACCGCCAAACACGGTGACCTGGACTTGCGCTTTACACCTGCACCTTCTGCGCAAGAGGGCATGGCGGGTCATGCCATGGTGGCTTCACGCCGGGACGCCAATTACCAGTCTGAAGTTGGTTTGGAGGGCGACTACAAAACGCTAACTGTGCGCGGCCGTGCCGACGGTTATGACCCTGAAGGCAATCAGCTGGAAGAAGTTAAAACCTATCGCGGCGACTTGCACGCCATGGCCGACAACAAACGTGACCTGCATTGGGCACAGGTCAAAATTTACGGCTGGTTGCTGTGTAAAGCCAAAGGCTTGACAGACATCAACCTCGCACTGGTGTACTTTGACATTGCCAGCACGCAGGAGACACCGCTGGTTGAACACTTTTCAAGCGCCGCTTTAAAAGAATATTTTGAACATCAGTGCGAGCTATTTTTAGTCTGGGCTGAACGCGAGCTGGCGCACCGCACGGCGCGAGACGCGGCTTTGAGCAAGCTGGCCTTTGCGCACCCCAGCTTCAGGCCTGGCCAGCGCGCGTTGGCTGAGGCAGTTTATAAAACGGCCAGTAACGGCAAATGTCTGATGGCGCAAGCCACAACGGGCATTGGCAAGACGATGGGGACCGTCTTTCCGCTGCTCAAGGCGATGCCCACTCAGCGGCTCGACAAACTCTTCTTTTTAGCCGCCAAAACGCCTGGCCGCAAGCTGGCGCTCGACGCACTGGCATTGGTTGACAAAAGTACCCCCAACCTGCCCCTGCGTGTGCTGGAGCTGGTCGCGCGAGACAAAGCCTGCGAACACCCGGACAAAGCCTGCCACGGCGATTCTTGCCCATTGGCCAAAGGGTTTTATGACCGCTTGCCACAGGCAAGGTATGCCGCGGTGCAGTCAGCAAGCCAAGGCTCGCTCGATA
>JAYVPR010000096.1:0-8942 GCA_043757245.1 Polaromonas sp.
CCTCCAGCGGCCATGCATGAAAGCGGCCAGCACCATCATGGCGTAAGTGGCGAAGACCACCAAGCCGCCCGTACACGCCGGGAAATAGCCGAAGCGAACTTGGCAGAGATTCGCGAAGCTGAAGAGCGCGGGTTCACCATCCGCGTCGATGCAGTCAAGTCCGCGCTGGCACTGGCGTTTTCATCAATCCGCGAGGCACTGCTGCAATTACCTGCCCGGCTTGCCCCGCTGCTGGCTGCTGAGACCGATACAGCGGCCGCGCAAACCCTACTCCATACCGAAATACACCGAGCCTTGACCCAATTGGCTGGGGCTGCTGACCGGATTGGGACAGCTACAAATTGAGCGACGACGAGGTCAACCCAGCCTGAAGCGCTGGGCTTTTTGTTGTCTGGCTGGGGCTGGCTACATGGTGCGTAATGAAGTACCGCAGTCTGTAAACAGTCTGTAAATGCCTGAAAGAGGAAAGCCCACTATCATTTAGATAGCGGGCTTTCCTTTGAACTGGTGGCCTGGGGCGGAATCGAACCACCGACACAAGGATTTTCAATCCTCTGCTCTACCGACTGAGCTACCGGGCCAAGCCTTCAATTATATAACAGGCTGAAGGCAAATTTATCCACCGCGTTTGCCGCGTGTGAGGTCTACACCCAATTGTTTTAGTTTTCTATAAAGATGTGTACGTTCAAGGCCCGTTTTTTCAGCCACGCGGGTCATGGAGCCTCCTTCTTTGGCCAGGTGAAATTCAAAATAGGCTTTTTCAAACTCATCTCTGGCATCGCGCAAGGGTTTTTCGAGCAGAAAGCTCTGTGTGGCTTGCGGGCCGATCTCGACTGCGACAGGCAGGGTGCTGCCCGTCATGGCGGCTTCAACGGTAAGGTCAGAAGGATTGAGAACCGTACCCACAATCACTGGCTTGCGGCCTGCTGATTTGACCAAACCCTGCTCTACCGCCTTGAGCAGCTTTTGCAGGGTGATGGGTTTTTCAAGAAAAGCCATCGCACCAATTTTGGTAGCCTCTACGGCTGTGTCGATGGTGGCGTGCCCGCTCATCATGATGACGGGCATGCTCAGCAAGCCGCTGGACGACCACTCCTTGAGCAGTGTCACACCATCGGTGTCAGGCATCCAGATGTCGAGCAGCACAAGATCCGGCTTGCTGCGGTTGCGCGCAGCGCGTGCCTGAGCGGCGTTTTCCGCCAACTCGACCTGATGACCCTCGTCGTTGAGAATTTCCGAAAGCAGGTCGCGTATGCCCAGCTCGTCGTCGACCACCAGAATATTTGCCATATTGAATTGTTGCTTGCCAGTTTGCCTGGCGTGTTGTTAGGTCGCAACTGCGAATGATAACGATACTTGCGCACCCGATATGACACCATCTGTAACACGGTTGGAAATATCAACGCGAGCACCATGCTCGTCGGCGATTTTTTTGACGACGGCCAAACCCAAACCTGTGCCTTTGACTTTGGTGGTGACATACGGCTCAAAAGCGCGCTTGAGGATGTGTTCAGGAAAGCCGCTGCCGTTGTCACGCACCGACAAGCGCACCCGCGACGACGATTTCGAGTAGTCGGTTTTAACGGTCACAGCTGCATGAGCCGTCCCCTCTTGGGCATCCTGCGCGTTCAGCACCAGGTTATGAATCACCTGGCGCAATTGCTGGGCATCACCCTTGATCAATGGCGCATCCAGATCCAACTCGGCATGCACGGGCACCACCGCGTTATCCGCACTGTAAAGCTGTATCACATCGTTGATCAGCTCATTGAGATCAACCGGTTTCAATTCAGCCGCAGGCAGCCGGGCATAGTCACGAAACTCGTTGACCAGCCGCTTCATGGCAGCAACCTGATCGACGATGGTTTTGACCGATTTGGTCAACAGCGCCTGCTCTGGCCCCGCCAGCTTGCCACCCAGCTTCATTTCCAGCCGCTCGGCGGACAGCTGTATCGGCGTTAATGGATTTTTAATTTCGTGCGCCAGTCTTCGAGCCACCTCGCCCCAGGCCTGCGCGCGTTGGGCGGAGACCATTTCAGACACATCGTCAAAGACCAGTAAATACTCTTCTGCGCCTGGCATTTTGGCGCCGCGTGCAATCAGCGTGATGGCATTGTCAGGCGAGCCCGGCATGGAGGTGTTCAACTCAAACGACTGCTGCCACTGCTCGAGACCGTGAGGGGCATTCACATCATTTAGAAAATCGGCAAATTGTGCATTCACGTCTTTGGCGAACAAATCCAAACCGGGGACTTCACCCAGCGATTGGCCATGGTAAGCCGCCATCGGCGCGCGCAAGATGCGCGTTGCGCCTGGGTTACTCGACTGAATACGCCCTTGAGCATCCAGCACGATCACGCCCGCCGTGAGATTGTCCAAAATAGTTTGCAAATTGGCGCGCGCGGCATCAACCTGGCTCATGCTAAGTTGCACGGCGCTACGCGCATCGCTGAGCTGCTGTGTCATGTCGGCGAACGAGCGCGTCAAGCCACCCAATTCGTCCTTGCCTTGCAACGCAGCCTTGGGTGTCAGGTCGCCCAGCGCTACCTGCCTTACACCATCGGCCAGTACCAGCAGCGGTTTGGCCAACTGGTTGCCCAGCAGCACCGCCAGCAATACCGCGCTAAACACCGCCAAAAATAAACTCAACGTGAGCGTGCCGATGTACATCTTGCGCAAGCCCCCCCTGGCCAACGCCCGCTCCTGGTATTCGCGGTTGGCCTCTTGTACGGCAATCGCGTTGGCCACCACGCTGGTCGGAATCGCCTGCGTCACCTGCAAAAAACGTGACTCGCCCGTCAACCCCACGTTAGTACTGCTGACCAGCGCTACCGCTTGAATGCGCCCCGAGGGTGCAACACTTGGCAACGCCGCCAAACCGCCAGATAACTCCTCCAGACCTTCGATCTGCGTGGCCACGCGTTGGGCTCTGGCATTGCGAAAAAGAGCTGGCGCGGGCCGCTCCGGGTTGATCTTGAAGCGCGAATCGCCGACGCTGGCAATCACCTGGCCAGCTGCGGTCCACAGCACTACATCACTGGCCGACAACTGGCCACGCAAACGCTCCAGAGCCAGGCCTGCAGAAGCGTCGGGCGCTTCTGACAATTGCGCAGCTGCCTGCCGGGTTTTAGTGGCCAGATCAAGCGCCATGGCATCGAGTGTGGCGCGGCCCAGGTTCAGTCCGGCATCCAGCGCCCCCTCAACCTTCACGTCAAACCAGCTTTCGATCGAGCGCGAGACAAACTGATAAGACACCACATAAATCATCAGCCCCGGCATCAAACCCACCAGCGCAAAAATCGCCGCCAACTTGACCAGCAGGCGGCTGCCAAAACGCCCCTGGCGTAGCCGTAGGTAGAGGCGCAAAAAAATCCACCCAATGACCAACAACAGCAGCCCCGCCACAGCAATATTGAGCACCAGCAGCCGGGCGTAATTGCGCTCATACAGTTCACGGTTGCCTGTGGCCTGCGTCAGCAAAAACAGCAGCACCAGACTGAGCGCCAATACCGCGCCTGCGCCCACACCCACCGTCCAGCGAAATGCCGAGCTGCTTTTGATGGATCCGGCCTGGCCTTTCAGGCTCACTTGTCAACCTCTCTGGCCGGCGGGAACCCGGTTGACGGACGGGCCGCGCCCAGCCGCAAACGCTCGTTTCTCTGGGCAGAAATCGTCCAGTCTTTTTGCCCGGCCACGCCAATCTGAAAGGGGCGCGGCAACTGCGACAAGTCAAGGTTAAAACTGAACTCCAGCTTGTGCGCCACATCTGCTTCAACTTCAACATTGTCGGCAATTCGCCAGCGCGACAAACGCTGCACCGCAGACAGCGCGTCTGGCAACGTGTCGTAGTTTTGATTCAAGGTGGCGCGCAAGCCCGCTGAGTTGTTTATCAACCCGCTGACGATGTTGACGCGCCAACGCCGCATCAGCGGCTGGTAGGCCAAGCGAATGGTACGTGTGGCGCTGGCCACACGCTTGTCAGCCCAGTACCAACGGTTCAGGTAAGTGTCGGCTTCTGCCACGAAAAACATCGGAATACCCTTCATCAAGGCGTCTTCTACGACGGCAGGCAAGTCAAACCGGACGATAGCTGACAAATAAACGCCATCGTCACCGCGCTCAACGCTGAACTGTGTCAACTCTGCAGAGCGGGAGGCATTGCTAAATAGCAACAAAAAAACGCACGCCAATAGCGCGAAAAGACGCCGCACAGCCATATCAAGTGCTGTGCTTTTGATTCTTTTGAAGAAGTGCGTAATAAAAACCGTCATGCTCACGCATCAAATTGTCCGGTATGACAGCGCCAGTCGCGTGGATTTGAGGCAGCAAATGCCCTGGCGAGGGCATTAATCGGGCATCAGTGTGGTGCGCAAGAAACGTTTGCACCTGGTTATCACCCTCCGCTCTGAAAACCGAACAGGTGCAGTACACCATTGCGCCGCCCGGTCTTAACAGCGACCAGAGTGTTTGCAGCAGTTCCGCCTGAATGCCGCTTAACTGCGCAATATCAGTCGGACGACGTAGCCAACGCACATCCGGATGGCGGCGCACGATGCCGGATGCGGTACACGGCGCATCGAGCAGAATGCCGTCAAAAAGCTGGCCATCCCACCAAGGGCTGGGCTGAGCGGCATCTCCCACCACGATGCGGGCCTGCAAACCAAGGCGATCCAGATTTTGCGCAATGCGCTCGCAGCGGCGGGCGTCGATGTCCAGAGCTGTGACTGCGTTATCACCCAGTTCCAGCAAGTGCGCGGTTTTGCCGCCGGGTGCAGCGCAGGCGTCCAGAATATTCAACCTGCTGCCTGCTGGCAAAGCATTTAACAGCAAGGGCGCAGCCAGTTGAGCCGCTGCGTCCTGTACTGAAAAGTGGCCTTCAGCGTAGCCCGGCAAAGATGGGACAGAAGTCGCATTAGTCAGAATCACGCCGTATTCGCCAACCTGACTTGATTCTATATTCATAGCAGATAACGCCTGAATATATTGAGCTACAGTCGTTTTCTTAAAATTAACACGTAATACCAATGGCGCTTTGGCGTTGTTGGCGCGCAAAATGTTTTGCCACTGCTCCGGGTGGTCTTTGCGCACCCGGTCTATCCACCACTGTGGGTGGTTCCACACCGCTTGCGGATTGGCGTCGGTTTTGGCGACCAGCGCCTGTCTTTCGCGCAAAAACCGCCTCAGGCAGCCATTGATGAAGCTGGCCTGGTGCGTGGTGGCCTCAGATCGCTTGGCCGCTTCTACAGCCTGGTCGACCAGAACGAATGTCGAATACGGCGCTTCATTTTCATTCCAAGCCAATGCGAGGGCAACGCACAGCAGTGCATCCGCCTCGGGCGGCGGTGGCCGCTTGGCCAGTTGCTGGCGCAGTGCCTCGGCCCGGCCCAACCAGCGCAGCGTATGAAAGCCCAAGGCCTGCACGCCGGGGCGCAGCGCGGCATCGACATCCAGCAGCGCAGCGGTCATCGACTGACCGTCCCGGACCGCCATGAGCAAGCTGGCTGCACCTTGCAGTTGTCGCCAAAGTGGAATTTGGGTGGGTGAAATGGCGGGAATCGGCTTGGGCGGCTTGTTTTGCATACGGCGAGCTAAAAAGACGTAGAAAAGGGTCAAAGAAACAGTTTTTTGACCCTGTTTAGTTCATAAATGAGACTTTAGCCCAATAAATACGGGCGCAAGTAGCTATAAATAGTATAGCGTACGAATGCCGGGATCAGGTCAGTGAATCCGCCCAAATGTTACTCGCCCAGTTCAGCGCATACACGCCTTCAAGTTCGCTGGGCGCAGTGCTCAAACCGCCAGAACCCGCCACTGTTTTGAAAGTTTTCTCTGCTGCCACGTACTCATGCACACTGGCCACGTGAATCACGTTTTTCGCATCGACAAAGCTGTAGCAAGTGTTGGTCAACATCGGGGCGGGGTTCACGTCCCAGCCTGAAAGCTGAGCCACGATAGCGCTGGCCGCTACTTTGCCGTGGCTGTTGGCCATGTGGCCGCTTTTGGGCATGGCCGGGGCTATTTGAATCGAGTCACCCAGCACATGCACGTCTTTGGCGGCGGTGGATTCAAAGGTCAGGTAGTTCACACCGCACCAGCGGTTGTTGGCCTGGTTGTTCAGCCCCGCCTTAACGGCAATCGCGCCCGCCCGCATCGGCGGAATAACATTCAGCACAGCCGCTTTCACGTCATCTTGCACGTCAAACTTGACGGTGTTCGTCCCGCCGCCAGACCTTACGTCAACCGCCACTGCCTTGTGCTGCGGGCGGTATTCCACCATGCCCTTGTACTGCTCAGCCCAGACTTTTTTAAACAACCCCGCCTTGGACGTGACATCCGGGTTGGCATCGAGTATCAACACTTTTGACCTGGGCTTGGCAGTTTTGAAGTAGCCCGCCACGACGGACGCCCGCTCGTAGGGGCCGGGTGGGCAGCGGTAGGGCGCTTCAGGAATGGTGATGGCAAACACGCCGCCGTCGGGCATGGCCTCCAGCTGCTGGCGCAGGGCGACGGTCTCAGCGCCGGCCTTCCAGGCTTGCAATATCTGGCCGCTGGCATTGGCCGCCTGCAAGCCATCGATGCTGCCGAACATCAAATCTACACCAGGCGAGACCACCAGCTTGTCATACGCGATGACGCTACCGCCGCGCAAAGTGACAGTTTTCTTGGCGGTGTCGATGTTGTCTGCAAAGTCTTTGACGACCGTGATGCCGTGGTTTTTAGACAACCCCACATAAGACGTTGTCAGGTAGTCAATCTTCTTGACACCACTGACCACCAGGTTGGACATGGGGCAGGACACAAAAGCGTCTTGCGGCTCGATCAGCACCACGTCAATTTTGTAGTCGGACAACATGCGCACGTACTTGGCAGCTGTCGCGCCGCCGTAACCGCCGCCTATCACCACCACTTTGGCTTTGGACGGCACGCCCGACATGCTGGTGCAGCCCGACAGGCCTGTTGCGCCCAGCAAGCCCAAGGCGGCAGATGATTGCAGAAATGAACGACGACCGGATTGAGAATTTGACAGGGTGGTTGGGGTCATGATGGGTGCCTTTATTTTTTTTGTGCGGCAAAGTAGGTAGCCAGCGTCTCAATTTGCGCATCGCTGTAGCCCTTGCTGAGTTGGTGCATGACGGTAGCGGGGCGCGTCCCAGCTTTAAAAGCCTTCATTTGAGCCACCAGATAAGCCTTGTCCAGGCCGGCAATAGACACCACACTGGAGCCCTCCACCGCCTTGCCATTGGTGCCGTGGCAGTTGGCGCAGGTGGCGGCCAGGCTTTTGACGTACAGCGCCTCTTTGCCTGCATCGGCCTGCGCAAATGCAGTGTTTGTCAGGCACAACAACGCAGTGGCCAAAAAAGCCAAACTCAGCGCGAAGGGGTTGATTTTCATGTTGATTCCGTGAGGTTGGGTTCAGCACACAATTTAACGCTACGCAGCCTGCAAAGTACTGGGAGTAACCAGTACGTGACGGCCTGTTTGCACATGCCGCCAACAGAGCCCGGCAGCTACTGCCGTGTCGTTTGCAGCCTGGCATGGCACCAGCGTTAAAAAAAGCGCAAGGCTACATCGCAATCCGTGCCGACTTGCGCTCTTGCTCACTGTCGGTCGCTTGCAACATCGCTGCAGGCACAAAGCTGAACAGCCTGGCAATCACCAGCGTCGGAAATTGCCCTTGCGCGTGGTTGTAGTCCAGCACGGCGTCGTTAAATGCCTGGCGATCAAAAGTGACTTTGTTTTCTGTACTGTTCAGTTCTTCGCTCAACTCGCGAAGGGTGGGGTCGGCTAACAGACAGGGGCAGGTTTCGTTCAGGGCAGACAGCTGGCTCAAGCTGCTCGACAAGGCTTGCTCGGCATGGGCCAGCGTGGTTACAGCCTGCGCATTGGCAGGGCGGCGGCGTACAGCGTCGCTGGCGCTTTTGGCCTGGTTTCTTGCGCTGATGACAGCGTCTAATGTTTCGTGCTCATGTCCCAGGTATTTTTTGGCGGCTTCGACCAGATTGGGAATCAAGTCGTAGCGGCGCTTGAGCTGCACGTCGATTTGCCCAAAGGCATTGGCAATGGTGTTTTTCAAACGCACCAGTCGGTTATAGGCACCTACGGCCCAAAATATCAGCACGGCCAGCACGGCAATAGAAATCAACTGGTTCTGTGTCATGCCGTCTCTTTGGGGTGAAAAGGATAGATTTAGACCAAGATCATCTGATTTTGCTGATTTAAATTGCTATATTTTTAATAGCTAAATAGCCACGAATTTATTAGGGTAGAGGCCAATTTAATGCCTAAAGTCGATAGCTTTATGGTTTTTTGATGTTGAGCCATCAACAATCAGTCACCCGCCGCTGATTAAGCTCTGGCGCGTTGGTACAGCCCCTGCACCTTGGGCACATTGGCTTGAAGCTGCTGGATTCGCTGCGGGCCCGACGGGTGGGTGGACAAAAAGCTCGGCCCGCCTGCGCCACCACCGGCTCGACCCATTTTTTCCCACAGGCTGACGCTGGCTTGCGGGTTGTAACCGGCGCGTGCGGAAAGCTCCAGACCCACCAGGTCGGCATCGGTTTCGTCTTCACGGCTGAATTTAAGCGTCAATAGTTGGGTGCCCAAGCTGGCGGCGACGTCGCCCAGCTGGCCCAGGCCAAGTAACTGCGCACCAAGCGACAACAGCGTACCGGTGCCCTGGCTTTTGGCAATGCGGGCTCTGGCATGCTCGCGCAGGGCGTGGGCCATTTCGTGGCCCATGATCATCGCAGCTTCATCGTCTGTCAGGGCGAGCTGATCCAGGATACCCGTGTAAAAAGCGATTTTCCCGCCGGGCATGCAAAACGCATTGATTTGTTTGCTGCCAATCAGATTAACTTCCCACCGCCAGTTTTTGGAACGGTCGTTCCACTGTGCGGTTTGCGGTACTAACTTTGTTGCAATGCGCTGCAGCCGCTGTAATT
>JAYVPR010000097.1:0-8905 GCA_043757245.1 Polaromonas sp.
GCTGCGTTGTTGCGAATCGCTTGTGTGGCATAGCCACACGGCACGCTTCGCGCCTAGCATCGCATCCCGAATCCGACGGCCAAATGCACAACTTATTCCTGAACGGACCCTTAAGTTCGCATCTAGTTCTTTTTCGCTGGCTCAGAATTGACTCGACCCACCTCATGAATTCGCTTGACACCACCTCCACCCGTCCGTATCTGGTACGCGCGCTTTACGAGTGGTGTACCGATAACGGGTTGACGCCTTACGTTGCCGTGTCAGTAGACGATTCAGTGCAGGTGCCGCGTGAGTACGTCAAGAACAATGAGATTGTGTTGAACATCAGTTTTGATGCGACCTCCTCGCTCACGCTCAGCAATGACTGCATTGAGTTCAAGGCCCGTTTTGCGGGCAGCTCACGCGACATCATGGTGCCAATGGCGCGAGTCATTGCGATCTACGCTCGAGAAAACGGTCAGGGCATGGCCTTTCCGATGGGCTCAACTCCGCTGCCGGAGGCCACCACAGTCACGCCAGCCAGCGCACCAGGGCCGCTGGTTGTGGTCAGCGCGCCTCATGGCGCAGCTGACAGCAAAGTCGTGCAATTGGTGCCTGCCGATGACCACGAAGCGCCCACGCCACCAAAACCGCAGGGCCCGCGTCCCTCGCTCAAAAGGGTCAAGTAAATACTTCAAGTAAAATAAGGTTTGTGCCGATTTAGCTCAGTTGGTAGAGCAACCGCCTTGTAAGCGGTAGGTCGTCAGTTCGATTCCGACAATCGGCACCATTCATCTTCAGAAAAGTACTCTCAGGTTAACGCTTGCGAGCTGCTATTAGTATTTTCAACCGAATTGAGGTAACCTTCACTCCCCTGTTTGCCAGTTTGGCCACTATCAGGGGAGACAGCTGACGCAGCTTGGCTGCTGCTGCGTTGCCAGTCACCAGTAAACACCAGGTGTCACCATTGATTGGCCCGGCTTGAATAGCGGCTCTCAAAGCTTCGGGTAGAAGGGGTTGAATAGTTTTGAGCCGATCACTGGACTCCTTTACCTGTCCGGCCAGCATGCCCAGTGCTGCCGAGTTTTCGACGGCTTGGGCTATCGGTATTGCCCGCTGTGTCGGGGCGGCTGTGAGAGGTCGGTAATGGTGGTTCACAGCAGGTGGTTCACAGCGCGTTTGAAAAGGACGACAGATGCATTTGATTATCACGGATGCCTGGCTGGCCAAAAGCCGGGCAATTTATTTAAGTGGTACCCGGTTGGTGGTAGCAGGCTTTGTGGCTGCGTTGGCTCTGATGATCGTCGCTGCCGGCATGTATCACTGGGTGTTTTTGAAGGGTGCGCGTGAAGGCTGGCCGGTGATTGGCTCGCTCGTCAAGTTGGTCGTCAAGGATGAGTTTGAGCAGCGAGACCGTTTCATGCGTGAAAACCTCGATGTGATGGCTAAACGTCTTGGTGAAATGCAGGCCAAAATGTTGCAGCTTGAAGCCTTGGGTCAACGCGTCTCAGGCCTGGCCGGGGTGAACCCTGCCGAGATCAAGTCAACATTGGGCAGTGGGGGCGCGCTGGTGGGCAGCCGTTCTCTGACCATGGAAGAGCTGCAAGGCACCCTGGCTGATCTTGACAAGATCACTGACCAGCGGGTTGACCTGATGACACTGATGGAGTCACGCCTGTTTGATCAGAAGATCAAAAAATTGATGCTGCCGACGCAACAGCCGGTGGTGGGCGGCATATTGGGGTCGTCGTTTGGCTGGCGCATAGACCCGGTCAATGGTCAGTCAGCGCTGCATACCGGCCTTGATTTCCCTGCTCGCAACGGCACACCGATTCTGGCGGCGGCTGGTGGCGTGGTGGTGGTGCAGGAGGTGCACCCGGCCTACGGCAACATGGTTGAAATAGACCATGGCAATGATCTGGTCACCCGTTATGCGCATGCGTCCAAAGTAATCATCAAAAAAGGCGATCTTGTCAAACGCGGTCAAAAAATTGCAGAAGTTGGCTCTACCGGCAGGTCTACCGGTTCACACCTGCACTTTGAGGTGCTGGTTCAAGGCGTGTTTCAAGATCCACAGAAATTTCTGATGGCAGGTCAAAACTTGCCCGTCCTCATCGGGCAAGCGCAGCGCTCAAAATAAGCAACGCGCCACAGGTAAAATGCGGGTCTGCGTCCGGTTGAACTTGGCTGGCGCGCCCTCAGCTCTAACCGTATTCTTTTAAGGGACTCAAGCCTTTTGTAGCGACTCATGGGAGTTGCAGCATTGGCTGTGCATGTATGGCCACCACTTTCCTGACCAAAATCTTCGGCAGTCGCAATGACAGACTGCTTAAAACTTATCGCAAAACCATCGCGCAAATCAATACGCTGGAGCCGCAATACGAAAAGCTGGACGATGCAGAACTGCGCGCCAAAACGCAAGAGTTCAAAGACCGCATCACAAACGGTGAGGCACTGGACGCGCTGCTGGCTGAGGCCTTTGCCGTGGTGCGTGAGGCCGGCAAGCGTGCGATGAAAATGCGTCACTTTGACGTGCAATTGCTGGGCGGCATGTCGCTGCACAACGGCAAAATCTCGGAGATGGGCACGGGTGAAGGCAAAACGCTGACCTCCACACTGCCGGTGTACCTGAATGCCCTGACTGGCAAAGGCGTGCATGTGGTGACGGTGAACGACTATCTGGCCAGCCGTGATGCCCGCTGGATGGGCAAACTGTATGAATTTTTAGGTATGACGGTGGGCATTAATTTGCCCACCATGTCGCGTGAAGAAAAACAGGCCGCATACCGCTGCGACATCACTTACGGAACCAACAACGAATACGGTTTCGATTACCTGCGCGACAACATGGTCTATGAGGTGGCGGACCGCGTGCAGCGCGGTCTGAACTTTGCCATCGTTGACGAGGTCGATTCGATCTTGATTGACGAAGCGCGCACGCCGCTCATCATCAGCGGCCAGGCTGAAGACCACACCGCCATGTACATCGCCATGAACACCGTGGTGCCCGAGTTGACAAAGCAGGAAGGCGAAGCCGATCCGCGCACGGGTGAGGGCGTGACCAAACCAGGTGACTTCACGCTCGATGAAAAAACCCAGCAGGTTTTTTTAACCGAGCAAGGCCATGAAAATGCCGAGCGCATTTTGTCCAACATGGGTTTGATACCCGAAGGTTCTACGCTTTACGACCCGGCCAACATCACGCTGATGCATCACCTTTATGCCGCGCTGCGCGCTAACCACCTGTACCACCGCGACCAGCACTATGTGGTGCAGGACGGCGAGAGCGGTGGCAAAGAAATTGTGATTGTGGATGAATTTACCGGGCGGCTGATGTCCGGCCGCCGCTGGAGCGATGGTTTGCATCAGGCGGTTGAAGCCAAAGAAGGGGTAGCAATTCAGGCTGAAAACCAGACCCTCGCGTCTATCACTTTTCAAAATTATTTCCGCCTGTACGCCAAGCTGGCTGGCATGACGGGCACGGCTGATACCGAGGCGTTTGAGTTCTCTGAAATTTATGGACTTGAGACCACCATCATCCCGCCGAATCGCGTCAGCAAGCGTGAAGACCAGCTGGACCGCGTCTACAAAACCACACGTGAAAAATACGAAGCGGCGATCAAGGATATTCGCGAATGTTACGAGCGCGGCCAGCCCGTGCTGGTGGGCACCACGTCGATTGAAAATTCTGAAATCATTGACCAGTTGTTGATCAATGAAAAGCTGCCTCACCAGGTGCTCAATGCCAAGCAGCATGCGCGTGAGGCAGACATCGTGGCGCAGGCGGGCAAGGCCGGCATGATCACGATTGCCACCAACATGGCTGGCCGGGGTACTGACATTGTGCTGGGCGGTAATGTTGAAAAGATCATTGAAGCCTTGCAGGCCGATGAGTCGATGGATGTCGTCGCACGCGAAAAAGAAATTACCCGTCTGCGGGCCGAATGGGCCAAAGAGCACGAGCAGGTTAAAACCCTGGGCGGCTTGCGCATCATCGCTACCGAGCGCCATGAGTCACGCCGTATTGACAACCAGTTGCGTGGCCGCTCTGGCCGCCAGGGTGACAACGGCTCGTCACGTTTTTACCTGAGCCTGGATGACCCCCTGATGCGCATTTTTGCGGGTGATCGTGTCAAGTCCATCATGGACCGACTCAAGATGCCTGACGGCGAAGCGATTGAAGCGGGCATCGTCTCACGCAGCATCGAGTCTGCGCAGCGCAAGGTGGAATCACGCAACTTTGACACGCGTAAACAGCTGCTTGAATACGATGACGTGGCCAACGACCAGCGCAAGGTGATTTACCAGCAGCGCAACGACATCATGGATGCTTCCAGCCTGACTGGCCAGATCGCGTCGCTGCGTGAAGGTTCCTTTACTGACCTGACGCGGCAGTATGTGCCGGTTGAAAGCGTGGAAGAGCAGTGGGACATTGCCGGCCTGGAAAAAGTGCTGCAAAGTGAATGGCAAATCGATCTGTCCTTGGCGAAGGACATCGAGGGCGCATCCGCGATGACCGACGAAGACATTCTGGAAAAAGTCATTGCCGCAGCCAATGCGGTGTTTGCCGACAAGCTGGCACAAATCGGCGAAGAAAACTTTGTGCAGTTTGAACGCATGGTGCTGCTGCAAAGCATTGACACCCATTGGCGCGAGCATTTGAGCGCGCTGGACTATTTGCGCAAGGGCATTCACCTGCGTGGTTATGCCCAAAAGCAGCCAAAGCAAGAGTACAAGCGTGAAGCGTTCGAGCTGTTTGGTCAGTTGCTCGATAGCGTTAAAAACGAAGTCACCAAAACACTGATGACGGTCAGAGTTCAGTCAAGTGAAGAGCTGAATCAAGCTGCTGAGGCGATTGAAAACCGGGGCGAGCGCATCGCCAACGTGACCTACACCGCGCCAACCGCAACGGGCGAAGAAGAAGTCCGGCATGATGAAGAAATACAACGCGGCCTGAAGCCCTTGACGGCTGAACAAATGCAGCGTACCAGCCGCAATGACCCTTGTCCCTGCGGTTCGGGTAAAAAATTCAAGCAGTGTCACGGCAAACTGACGTAATCATTTTTTGAAAAGAAACGCGATGCCCGTCAACCTGGTTGCTACGCCCGCTACTGATTTGTTCCCCGTTCCGGGTGTGCGTTGGGGAATCGCGGAGGCTGGCATACGCAAAGCCAACCGAAAAGACCTGGCCGTGTTGCTGCTTGATGAGGGCACATCGGTCGGTGCGGTCTTCACGCAAAACAAATTTTGTGCCGCGCCAGTACAAATCTGCCGTGAGCACCTGGCCAAAAATAAAGGCCGAAATTTCGGCATTCGCGCCATGCTCATCAACACCGGCAATGCCAATGCGGGTACAGGCCACGACGGTTTGACGCGCGCTCAAGCTACTTGCATCGCGCTGGCTCGTGAGTTAAATGTGTCGCCCGAACAAATCTTGCCGTTTTCAACGGGTGTGATCATGGAGCCGCTGCCCTACGAGCGGATTGAAGCAGGCTTGCCCGCCGCCATTGCCAACGCTGGCACCAACAACTGGGCCAATGCAGCTGAGGCCATCATGACCACAGACACAGTGGCCAAGGCTTTTTCTGCCCGCATCACGCTGGGCGGCGTGCTAGTCACAATCACCGGTATCAGCAAAGGCGCAGGCATGATTCGCCCGAATATGGCGACCATGCTGGGTTTTATGGCCACTGATGCCTGTGTCTCGCAATCTGTCATGGGGCAACTGGCCCACGAGCTGGCGGAAGGCTCGTTCAACCGCGTCACGGTGGATGGCGACACATCCACCAACGACTCGTTTGTGGTGGTGGCCAGCAACCAGGCCAGGCACGCGCCCATCACGTCGCTCGACTCAGTTGACGGCCAGGCCCTGTGCGCCGCCATGATGGGTATCGCCAAACAACTGGCGCAGGCCATAGTGCGCGACGGCGAAGGCGCGACCAAGTTCATCACCATCCAAGTTGAAGGCGGCAAGACTGGCGAGGAGTGCCGCAAGATAGCCTACGCTATTGCCCATTCGCCCTTGGTCAAAACCGCATTTTTTGCCAGTGATCCGAACCTGGGCCGCATCCTTGCGGCGGTTGGTTATGCAGGCATTGACGACCTCGACCAAACCAAAATCGATTTGTATCTGGACGATGTGCTGGTCGCTAAAAACGGTGGCAGGCATGTGGACTACATCGAGGCCGACGGCCAGCGCGTGATGAAGCAAAGTGAAATCACCGTGCGTGTGGTGTTGGGCCGGGGCGATGCCACTGACACCGTCTGGACCTGCGATTTGTCTTATGACTACGTGAAGATTAACGCGGATTACAGAAGTTAGATAAAAAGAAGATGACTTGGCTCCTCCTCCTGCTCCCTCCCCCGGAAGGGGAGGGAGTTTTAATCAAATTAAAAAATTATGTGGCTTTTATGAACGAACATTTTGAACGCCTGATTGTCAGAGCCGAAGCGCTGATCACCCGCATTGAATCGGTCCTGCCGCAGCCGCTCACCGCGCCCGACTGGTCGGCGTCTATTGCCTACCGCTACCGCAAGCGCAGCTCGGGTCACGGCAGCCTGGAGCCTGTCAGGCACATTGGCCACATGGCGCTGAATGATCTGAAAGAAATTGACGATCAAAAAGAGAAAATACAGCGCAATACCGAGCAATTCGTCAGCGGCAAACCGGCCAATAATGTGCTGCTGACCGGCTCGCGCGGTACCGGTAAATCGTCACTCATCAAAGCTTGCCTGAACGAATACTCGACCCGTGGCTTGCGGCTGATTGAAGTCGATAAAGCCGACCTGACCGACTTGCCCGACATCGTGGATGTGGTCTGCGACTTGCCTGAAAAATTCATTATTTTTTGCGATGACCTGAGTTTTGAAGAAGGCGAGCCGGGTTACAAGGCCCTTAAGTCCATCCTGGATGGTTCGGTCGCGGCAGCCACGCCCAACGTGCTGATTTACGCCACCAGCAACCGCCGCCACCTGCTGCCCGAGTACATGACGGAAAATCTGACGTACACGCATACCGAAGACGGTGAAGTGCACCCCGGCGAAGTGGTGGAGGAAAAAATATCCCTCTCTGAACGCTTTGGTCTGTGGGTCAGTTTTTACCCCTTCAGCCAGGACGAATACCTGACCATCGTGGCTCAGTGGTTGTCGTCGTTTGGGGTGGATAAAGCGGCGATTGAAGCAGCAAGGCCCGCATCTCTTGTGTGGGCTTTAGAACGCGGCTCGCGTAGTGGCCGCGTGGCTTACCAGTTCGCCCGCGATTTCGCAGGAAAACACTAGGATTTCAGCGTGACAGTTCTTGTTGCCGACGGTGACCGTCCCCGTGAGGGCGGTGCAGACCGAAAAACCGTCGATGTCGCGGTCGGCGTATTGATCAAACCGAATGGCGATTTCCTGCTGACCAGCCGCCCACCCGGCAAAGTGTACGAAGGCTACTGGGAATTCCCGGGTGGCAAGCTTGAAGCGGGCGAGACCGTTGAACAAGCCCTGCGCCGCGAATTGATCGAGGAAATCGGCATCACCATTGGCTCAGCCCAGCCCTGGAAGGTCGAGCTCGTTGACTACCCACACGCCTTGGTGCGGCTGAACTTTTGCAAGATATTCGACTGGACAGGCGAGCTGCACATGCACGAAGGCCAATCATTTGCCTGGCAAAGTCTGCCCGTGACGGTAACGCCAGTTTTACCCGGTACGGTTCCTGTGCTGGCGTGGTTTGCAGCCGAACGCGGCTTTGCAGATGCAACCCAGGTGGATTCGCCAGTCGCTACATAATTAATAGCTGCTTACGCCCGTATTAATTGGGCTAAAGGCTCATGGAACTACCTTAAGCCAATGCTGACAAATCAAACTGGGCGGGTCAGAAACAATTCGGGTCTGACCCAATGCTGTTCATTTAAGACCGTTCGCCCTGAGCTTGGTCGTTGGGTTGCCAGCATAGCGCCAGGCTTCGACAAGCTCAGCCCGAACGGTTTTTGGTTTAAGTGAACAGCATTCGGGTCTGACCATCATGGCACTAACCAAACTTGACCGCGAGAGATATGCCGAAGAGCGCGAGCGCCCCCAGTCAAGAAATCTTGTAGCCGTAGTAGATGAGGAAGCCCAAGCCGCCAAGCATGGCCAAAAATGCAAAAGCGGATAGCAAGAAGTGAAAGCCCTGACTGGCACCCTGAAAGTTTTTGGCATGCAACTGCTGATAAAAGAGAAAGAAGCTATATAGTGATTAATCTTTAACTATCGTGCCGAGTAGGCATTTTGCAAACCCTTCATTAACAGGACACCCATGAAAACCCCAGTGATTCTTTTGGCTTCAGCCGCCTTGCTGGGCGCCTGCGCCAGCACAACGCCCACCCCACGCGCCAGCGCGCAGCTGCAATCGACCATCGGCAACCCCACCAGCGGCAGCGTGAATTTTGTACAGGCAGGCAACAAGGTACTGGTCAGCGGTGAAGTGCGTGGCCTCAAACCCAACGCCGAACACGGTTTTCATGTGCATGAAAAAGGCGACTGCTCCAGCGGTGACGGCATGAGCACCGGTGGACACTTCAACCCCACCGGTGCGCCGCATGGCAGCCACGGCGCGGGCGCGCACCATGCGGGTGACCTGCCCAGCCTGAAGGCCGATGCCGCTGGCATAGCCAAATTCAGCTTTGAGTCGAACATGATTGCCGTGGGCAGCGGCGTAACCGATGTCATTGGAAAGGGTCTGATCGTGCACCGCGATCCCGACGACTACAAAACCCAGCCGACCGGCAACGCCGGGCCGAGACTGGCTTGTGCGGTGATCACAAGGAATTAGGGCATCCACGTTAGAAACAATGAGAGTCTGACCCCAATGCTGTTCATTTAAGACCGTTCGCCCTGAGCTTGTCGAAGGGTTGCCAGCATAGCGCCAGGCTTCGACAAGCTCAGCCCGAACGGTTTTGGGTTT
>JAYVPR010000098.1:0-2410 GCA_043757245.1 Polaromonas sp.
ACCGGGCATTACTTTGACGATACAAAGCGCTACATTGAATCATCAACACTGTTAAGTGCCGAGCAAAAATTCCAGATATATGAAGGCAACACGCGCCGCGTTTTCCCGCGCCTTGATGCTGCACTCAAAGTGAAAGGGTTGTGAGATGACGACGCTTCTCAACCATCTCGGCGTTGTGAAACGCAATATCGTTCGTGCCGACAAAGCTGCTGTTGCCCGCCTGTCGAAACTCGGTGTAGCCACCATCCACGAAGCAATGGGTCGGGTCGGCTTGATGAAACCGTACATGCGCCCCATTTACAAAGACGCCAATATGTGCGGAACAGCCGTCACGATTCTTTTGCAGCCTGGTGACAACTGGATGATGCACGTTGCTGCCGAGCAGTTGCAGCCTGGTGATGTGGCTGTAGCGGCTTGCACCACGGACAACGAAGACGGATTTTTTGGCGATTTGCTGGCCACGTCTTTCAAAGCGCGCGGTGCAGTAGGCCTGATCATTGACGGCGGCGTGCGTGATGTGACAGACCTTGAAAAAATGGGCTTTCCGGTGGTTAGCAAGGCTATCCATTCCAAGGGCACGATCAAGGCCACTTTGGGTTCGGTGAATGTCCCCATCGTCTGCGCGGGCGCGCTGGTGAATCCCGGCGACGTGGTGATAGCCGACATTGATGGCGTGGTGGTTGTGCCCTCCGCCATGGCTGGGCTGGTCGCTGATGCGGCAGAAAAGCGTGAGAGTTTTGAAGGTGAAAAGCGCGCCCGGTTTGCAGCGGGGGAGCTGGGCCTGGACATGTACAACATGCGAGGCCCGCTGGAAAAAGCTGGCCTGCGCTATATCGATTAATCAATCAATCAACCAATCAATCAACCAACCAACCAACAAATAGAAAGAGACTAAGTGATGACGTATTTTAAAAAATTTCTCAGGCTGCGAGTCATGTTGCTTGCAGCTCTGGTCATGCCGGTAGCTGCGACGCAAGCCACTGCGCAGGACTTTCCTACCAAACCGGTGCGCATCATCACGCCTTTTCCAGTTGGTAGCGGACCTGAAGGTGTTGTACGTTTGCTGGCGGACAAGCTCTCAAAAGCCTGGGGTAAACCTGTGCTGGTTGAAAACCGGCCGGGCGGAAACGGGTTTATTGCAATAGATGCATTTAAGCGCGGCGCAACTGATGGGCATGATCTGATCCAGCTTGACAACGTGCATCTGTCTGCTTACCCCAGTCTGTTCAAAAAACTACCCTATGACCCAAAGGCAGACTTTGAGCCATTGCTGCCGCTTTTCAAAACTTACTTTTTCTTTGCAGTGGCAACTGACAGCAAGTACAAAACAGTCGGTGACATCATTGCAGATGCCAAGGCCAATCCGGGGAAATTGAATTACGGCTCATGGTCAGTGGGAAATCCTGTGCATTTGGGTTCTGCGTTGTTTGAAACCGTAACCGGCACCGAGATGCAGCACGTCATCTACAAGGAAACCACGATGCTGTACACGGGTGTGGCGAACGGTGAATTGTCTTTTGCAATGGGAACAAATGCGACTGCGGGCGCAATGTACAGGGCGGGCAAGGTGCGTTATATCGGTGTTGCTGCCCCAAAACGTGTGGCAGCGTTTCCCAACGTGCCAACAGTAGGTGAGGCGGGTGGCCCCAACGCCTTTGAAGTTAGCGGCTGGACGGCGATTGCCGCACCCAAAGGTCTGCCCAAAGCAGTGGCTGACAAAATTCAGCGTGATATTGAAAAAGCACTGGCTGAACCTGACCTGCGAGAAAAGTTCACCACCTTTGCCTATGAGCCATTCACACTCACCCGAGAACAGTTTGGCCAGTACATTGCATCTGAATCGATACGTTATGGTGAGATTATTAAAAAATCCAAAGTCTCTCTCGATTAAATCGTGTTCCGCCCGTTTCAAAGCGCCTTCAATGATGTTCACTAAAACACCGGGCTGGCTAGACTGGTACAACAGCCCAACCCAACCCACTTTCAAGTTGCCGCCTGGCGCAGTTGACGCGCATTGCCACGTGTTCGGTTCTGGCGATGTTTTCCCCTACGCACCTGAGCGCAAGTACACGCCGTGCGATGCGTCCAAAGAGCAACTGTTTGCCCTGCGTGACCTCTTGGGGTTCGACAAAAACGTGATCGTGCAGGCCACCTGCCACGGCAGTGACAACCGGGCGCTGGTGGATGCGCTTCATGCATCGAATAACAAAGCGCGTGGCGTTGCAACTGTCAACCGCATTGTCACGGATGCGGCGTTGCAGGACTTGCACGCCGCCGGGGTGCGCGGCACGCGGTTTAATTTTGTCAAACGCCTGGCTGACTTCACGCCGCGTGACGTGTTGCTGGAAATTGCCAACCGCATTGCGCCGCTGGGTTGGCATGTGGTGGTGTACTTTGAGGCGGCTGACTT
>JAYVPR010000099.1:0-8856 GCA_043757245.1 Polaromonas sp.
GCCTTTTTCTGATTATGTGATTGCTGATTTGTCTCTTGCTGCATGGGGCCGTAAAGAGCTCAAAATTGCTGAAACCGAGATGCCCGGCCTGATGGCCATCCGTGAAGAATTTGCCAAAGCCCAGCCGCTCAAAGGCGCGCGCATCACTGGCTCATTGCACATGACGATTCAAACCGGCGTGTTGATTGAAACTTTGCAGGCGCTGGGTGCTGACGTGCGCTGGGCATCGTGCAATATTTTTTCGACGCAAGACCACGCTGCTGCTGCGATTGCTGCCGCTGGCACGCCGGTGTTTGCCATCAAGGGCGAAACCCTGGCTGACTACTGGGACTACACCCACCGCATCTTTGAATTCTCGGGCAACAAACCTGGCGTGAAGGGCACCCCCGAAGAAGGCCCGAACATGATTTTGGACGATGGCGGCGACGCCACGCTGCTCATGCACCTGGGTACCAAGGCCGAGACCGACATTTCTTTGTTGGCCAAGCCTGGCAGCGAAGAAGAAATCTGCCTCTTCAACGCCATCAAGGCCAAACTGGCGATTGACCCGACCTGGTACAGCCGTCGCCTGCAATGCATCATCGGCGTGACCGAAGAAACCACCACCGGCGTGCTGCGTTTGAACGAAATGTCGGCCAAGGGCACGCTGGCCCTGCGCGCCATCAACGTGAACGATTCGGTCACCAAGTCAAAGTTTGACAACCTGTACGGTTGCCGCGAATCACTGGTGGACGCCATCAAACGCGCTACCGACGTGATGATTGCTGGCAAAGTGGCTGTGGTCGCAGGCTACGGTGACGTGGGCAAGGGCTCGGCCCAAGCCCTTCGCGCCTTGAGCGCACAAGTGTGGGTGACCGAGATTGACCCGATCAACGCCTTGCAGGCTGCGATGGAAGGTTACAAAGTTGTGACGATGGAATACGCCGCTGACAAGTGCGATATTTTCGTGTCCGCTACTGGCAACAAAAACGTCATCACGTATGCGCACATGGCAGCCATGAAAGACCAGGCCATCGTTTGCAACATTGGCCACTTCGACAACGAAATTGATGTGGTATCTCTTGAGAAATGCACCTGGGAAGAGATCAAGCCACAGGTTGACCACGTGATTTTTCCGGACGGCAAGCGCATCATCTTGCTGGCCAAAGGCCGCCTGGTGAACCTGGGCTGCGGCACGGGTCACCCAAGCTTTGTGATGTCGTCCAGCTTTGCAAACCAGACCATTGCACAAATCGAGTTGTTCACCAAGCAGGCTGACTACGAAGTGGGCAAGGTTTATGTGCTGCCTAAGCACCTGGACGAAAAGGTGGCACGCCTGCACCTGAAAAAAGTCGGCGCTGTGCTGAGCGAACTGAGCGAAGAGCAGGCGGCTTACATTGGTGTCAGCAAAGCTGGCCCCTACAAAGCCAACGCCTACCGTTATTGATTTGCCCGCTTTATAAACACGCAGTCATTCAACGCGGAGGGGAGGAGAAAGCAAGGAGGACGCGGAGAGGTCTTTAAGTTTGTTGTTTTTCTTCTCCGCGTCCTCCGCGCTTTCCTTTTCTCCGCGTTGAAAATTTACGAATACGACTCCTATGCGCGCTGACCTCTTTCTCGTCGAACACGGCTTTGCCACCACCCGCTCCCAAGCTCAGCGCTTGATTGGCTCGGGGGTGCAGTGGCGCGTGATGGTGCATGAGGCAGAGGTCGCAGCGCCGTGGAAGCGGGTGGCTAAAAACGGTGATGAGATTCCTGAAACGGCTGAGGTAGAAGTACTCGACAACACCGAGGCCAAATACATCTCGCGCGGTGGCCTGAAGCTTGAAGGCGCGTTGAAAACCACCGGATTTGACGTGACAGGTTTGCGCTGCCTTGATGTAGGTCAATCAACAGGCGGTTTTACCGATTGTCTGCTGCAGCATGGCGCTGTTCAAGTGGTGGGCGTTGACGTGGGGCACGGCCAGTTGCATGCCAGCATGCGCGACGACGACCGTGTGGTGTGCCTGGAAGGCATCAACGCACGGTCATTAACTGCTACTGATTTAATAGCTGCTTGCGCCCTATTTTATTCGGCTACAGGCCAATTCGATGATGAAAATGAACCAGAAATTGACCCGTCGTTCGATTTTTTGACGGGTGACCTCTCTTTCATCTCATTGACGCTTGTATTGCCCGCAGTCGTGCGCTTGCTCAAGGCCAACGGTCATTTGCTGATGCTCGTCAAACCGCAGTTTGAACTGCAACCCGGCCAAATCGGCAAGGGCGGCATTGTGCGTGATGCTGCGCATTTTGAGTTTGTTGAACAACGTTTGCGTGACTGCTGTGCTGAACTTGGCGTTGACGTGCTGGGATGGATGGAATCAAGCATTCAAGGCGGCGACGGCAACCGCGAGTTTTTCATCCATGGCAAAAAAGGCAGTGATGTGGGTCTGGATGACAAACCGTTGCCCGCTGCCCCGCCGCGAAAAGCCGTGAAACGCACACCCAGAGCCGAGACGCGCGCGCTGCACGCCGCGCATGAGGACTCTGAAGAAGCCCACGCTGGTCAGCACGGCCCGGCGCGGCGCAAGCAAAAAGATTGATTGACCAAAAACATGACCGCATTCACGCTTCCCATCAGTTTTGAATTCTTCCCGCCCAAAACACCGGAAGGTGCTGACAAGCTGCGCGTGACGCGCCAGGCGCTCTACGCACTCAAGCCCGAGTTTTGCTCTGTCACCTTCGGCGCAGGCGGTTCCACACAAGAAGGCACTTTTGCCACGGTGGCTGAAATTTTGGCTGAAGGCGTGCAAGCCGCTTGTCACTTTTCGTGCGTAGGCGCCACCAAGGCGACCGTGCGCCAGCAGCTCGCCACGCTGCAAATCATGGGTGTCCAACGCCTGGTGGCACTGCGCGGCGACTTGCCCAGCGGCTATGGCGCGGGTGGTGAATTTCATTACGCGAGTGATTTGGTGGCGTTTATCCGTGCTGAGACAGGCGATGCCTTTCATATCGAAGTCGGCGCCTATCCTGAAGTGCATCCGCAGGCAAAGTCCGCAAACGACGACTTGAAAGCTTATGCGGTCAAAGTCAAAGCAGGTGCAAATTCGGCTATCACCCAGTATTTTTTCAACAGCGATGCCTACTTTCGTTTTGTTGACGATGCCTACAAATTGGGTGTGGATGTGCCCGTTGTGCCCGGCATCATGCCGATCACCAGCTCGACCCAACTCATGCGGTTTTCAGATGCCTGCGGCGCTGAAATCCCGCGCTGGATACGCCTGCGCTTGCAGGGCTTCGGCGACGACACCGCATCCATCAAAAGCTTTGGGCTGGATGTCACGACCGACCTTTGCGATCAGTTGCGCAACGGCGGCGTGCCCGGGCTTCATTTCTATTCCATGAATCAGGCCGGGCCGACGGTTGAAATTTGCAAGCGGCTGAAATTGGCTTGATTCCGCGCTGGCGGGCCGCTTGAATAGGCGGTTTTTCACGCTGGGTCTCGCATCCAGCGCTCTGATTTGGCTGACAGCCTGCACCACAGCGCCGCCGCGCCCGCCAGCAGCCCCGTCAACGGAAGTTGTCAGCGCCGCTAAAACGGCCCCATCCCCATCGCTACCACCCAGTCCCGGCTCTGCGGCCACGCCATCTGACGAGATGCCTCAAGAGCGCGCAAACGACACCCTACGCCCAGAATTGGCCACACCGCGCCCCGCTTTGTTGGCGGGGGAGCCGGCACGCGAGTACCAAAGAGGTGGCGCGTCGTGGTACGGCCCCGGCTTTCATGGCCGGCGCACCGCCAGCGGCGAACGCTACGACATGCAGGCATTTACCGCTGCCCACAGAACCCTGCCGTTTGGCACCTGGGTTCGGGTACACAGCCTGGTCAATGGCCGCCAGGTAGATGTCCGCATCACTGACCGCGGCCCGTTCATTCGTAGCCGGGTGATTGATGTAAGCCGTGGTGCGGCTGAGGCTTTGGGGATGTTGGGGTTGGGCTTCAAGGAAGTGGTGCTGTTGGTGCCTGAGTCGACGCCTGATGTTGTGGATTTGCCTTTGCCTGCTGCTAGTGGGGTTAAGGGGGGGAGGGTGGTGAAGCGGGGTTCTAGGGTTCGGTGAGGGG
This sequence comes from Polaromonas sp., assembly GCA_043757245.1. Lineage (GTDB taxonomy): Bacteria > Pseudomonadota > Gammaproteobacteria > Burkholderiales > Burkholderiaceae_C > Polaromonas. The sequence goes on from JAYVPR010000099.1 coordinate 4,085, forward strand.
TTCTTGCTCTTATTCCATTTCCATATCAATCCGACATGTTGTTGCTTCGCCTTGCATGCTACAGCACTGTCTGCGGCTTCGCGCCTAATGTCGTATCGATCTGGAAACGGAATTATTCGATGGATTCGGGCGCGAGCAGCTTTTAATTTGTAGCGGTTAACTTTCGCGAGCATGCCGGGCAACCCCTGGCACTTCAAATGAAAGAGGACGCTATAAATTTAGGAGCTACTTACGCCCGTATTTAAACAGCATTTCAATACTTAAGCGCAACACTCTTGCCCCAAAACACCCGGTAAGCAAACACCGTGTAGCCAACGATGACAGGCAACACGACGCTTGCACCAATCAAAATCACCTTCAACGCTTCGGGTGAGCTGGCGGCTTGCCAGATGGTGATTTTCTCGATCACCAGCCACGGGAACAGGCTGTAGGCCAGGCCGTAAAAGGCCAGTAAAAACACACCGACCGTTGCCCCAAAAGGCACCCAGGCACCGTACTCATTGCCCTGCGCCAGCCGGGTAGGCAGGCGGCCCAGGCTCCGGTAAATCACGGCAAACAGCACGGCTGTTGCGGCAGGAATCGGTAGCAACAAAACAATGTTCGGAAACGAAAACCATTTGTTAAAAATCAGCGGGCTGACCAGCGGCGTTGCAAGCGATATCGCCGCCACGCCCAGCCCCACAAAAAGCAGGCTGCGCTGAGCCCAGCGCACAGCGTGCAATTGCAAGTCACCCACGGTTTTCATGATCAGCCAGCCTGCGCCGATCAAACAATACGCAGCAATCAGCGCACAACCGATCACCGCGTTAAAAGCCATCGCCCAAAGCGATGCATCAAAGCCCGTAATGAGCGAGCCCAGCATGTAACCCTGAGACCAACCAGCAAGCAGCGAACCGGCGTAAAAAGCGTTATTCCACAGCGGCTTGAGTGCGGCTCGCGCCTTGACCCGAAAGTCAAAAGCCACGCCGCGCAGCGTCAGGCCAATCAGCATAAACGCAACCGGCAAATACAGCGCCCCCAAAATCACCCCATGCGCCATCGGGAACACCGTCAGCAAAATGCCCACGCCCAGTACCAGCCAGGTTTCGTTCGCGTCCCAAAACGGCCCGATGCTGGCAATCATGGTGTCTTTGTCGTCGTCGTTTGCGCCGCGCATCAGCACGCCTACCCCGAGGTCGTAACCATCGAGAATCACGTAGGCCAACATGCTCAGGCCCATCACGATCAGAAAAACAATCGGCATCCAGCCTGCAGCCTGCGTGAGGTCGGGAATCAGCTCACTTGAAATATTAAGCATGGGGATGGCCTTCTTTTTCAGGATAATTCAGCACATTCAACTGGTTTTCAAGCTTGTCATTAGCCTCATTACCAGACGGCTTGTCGGCCTGCTTTTTATGCCGCGCCAGATAAAACACCACAGAGATATAAGCCACGATGAGTGCGGCGTACATCGTCAGGTACATCGCCAGGCTCAGCGCAATCTTGGGCGCTGGCACTTTGGATGCGGCTTCCAGCGTGGTCATCACGCCCGTCACCAGCCAGGGCTGGCGGCCAATTTCTGTCACGTACCAGCCAGCGACCAGCGCAACCCAGCCCGCAAATGTCATACCGACCAGAATGCGGGCATGCCAGACGGTGAGTTCAGGCGCAGCGGCCGCCAGCGCAGGGCCGCCCCAAGCCAGGTCAGCCCCCCCGGGGAGCGTGGGGGTTTGTTTCCGCCACGGCTTGAGTTGTATGACACAGGCCCAACTGACCAACAGCATCAACATCCCAACCCCAACCATGATGCGAAACGCCCAGAACACGGGCGCAACCGGTGGGTGCTTGCCTTTGAAGTCATTCAGGCCCTTGACCTCACCGTTCAGATCATGCGTGAGGTACAGCGACGCGAGTTTGGGGATGGCAATTTCATATTTGTTGCTGCGGGTTTTTTCATCAGGCAGCGCAAACAGGATTGCAGGCACGCCTTTTTGCGTCTCCCAGATGCCTTCCATGGCGGCTAATTTGGCGGGCTGGTGCACCATGGTGTTTAGGCCATGCAAATCACCCGCAATGATTTGCAGCGGAATCAAAAACGCCGCCAGGTACACACCCGTTTTGATACCCGCCACAACTTCAGCGCTGCGCTCACTGCGCAGCCAGCGGTAGCTTGAAATACCCGCCAGCAAAAACGCCACCGTCAGGCCCGATGCGAGCATCATGTGCGTGAAGCGGTACGGAAACGAGGGGTTAAAAATCACTTCCAGCCAGCTGGTGACATGCGCCTTGCCGTCAATCATTTCAAAGCCAGCAGGCGTGTGCATCCACGAGTTCAAAGCCAATATCCAGAAGGCAGACAGGGTGGTACCGCCCGCTACCAGCAAGGTGGCGATGGTGTGCATGCGCTCACTGACACGCTCGCGTCCAAACAACATCACGCCCAGCATGGTGGCTTCCAAAAAGAATGCCGTCATCACTTCATAGGCCAGTAGCGGCCCGGCAATATTGCCGACTTTTTCCATGTAGCCTGGCCAGTTGGTGCCAAACTGAAAGCTCATGGTGATGCCGCTGACCACGCCAAGGGCAAACGTTAATGCAAAAATTTTCACCCAGAACTGGTAGGCATCCATCCAGTGTTGCTGCTTGGTTTTTACAAAGCGCAGCTTGAAAAACAGCAGCACCCAGCCGAGCGAAATACTGATCGTCGGGAACAGGATGTGAAAGGTGATGTTGGCCGCAAACTGAATGCGGGCGAGCAGCAAGGCGTCAAGATTTTCCATGGTGTATTTACAGGTTAGGCCAGGCTTGTTTCAATTGGATTGTGGGCTTTGTCGAAGGGCAGCGGTTCAGCACGTGCCTTAAAACCCAGGCTGACAGCCACTTTGTCTTTGGCATCCAGAAGTTTGGCGACTTTTGCGCCCATTTTCATCAAGCTGGCCAACGTGGCCGAGTCCATTTTTTGGACGTCTTGCAGCCAGCCCGTCATGAGTTCAATCAGGTCATGCATCTGCCGCATGCGCGCCTGGGCATGCACATCGTCACCCGTGACGCCGCTCTCCATCAGCGCATCGCCAATCTCGTCTGCGTTCAGTGCTTGGGGGGAGACATAAAGCAGCGCGTAAATCTGCCCAACAGTCCGATTGATGCCCCAGCGGCTACCCATTTCCCCGAAGTGGAGGACGAAGCGCTGGGTGAGTGGGGCTAGATTCATGTTTGCTTCTTCAATTTTCAGAAACTACTGAAATTATAGGAAGTTTGGAATTATCTTTTTTGGTTTGTAGGCTTTTTGGTTTGTAGGAGTTTTGGGGGCTATTTTTACTTGTTTTCAAGGGTATTTTTGGGATCTGGTTCAATATTTATGGGCGTAAGAAGCTATTTAATTTATAGCAGATCACTTTCACGTGGTGTGTCGGGGGTTGCCCGGCAAACGGCGTGAAAGAGAAACGGTATTAACTCAAGAGCCGCTTCCACGCGTATTTATTGGCCAAATCATCCACCACTGTCAAGCGTAAATCCAGCATTCCGATCCTGTCCCAACAACTGCACCATTTGCGGCAACGCCAGTTGCAGTTGCGCCTTCAACGTGTGCGGCGGGTTGATGATGAACATGCCGCTAGCGGGCAGACCTGGCCGGACGATTTCGCCTTGATTGTCAGTCGTCAACTTGCTTGATTTAACAGTTAATACCGCGTTCAACCAGCTTTTGCCGGCCTTGACGGCCAGAGTTTTGAGTTTTCGCGGCAAGTCATGTGCCTCGGGTCGGGGAATGACCGGGTACCAAACAACATAGGTGCCGGTCGAAAAGCGCTTGACGGCGTCCGCCATGCTGGCGCTGACTCTCGCGTAGTCACTCTTCATTTCATAGCTGGGGTCACAAAACACCATCGCGCGGCGCGATGGTGGCGGCAAAAAGGGTTTGAGCGCTTCAAAACCATCCTCGCAGGCCACACTGACTTGCCGACCAGCGCTCAATTGCGCAATGTTGCCAGACAGCGACTTGAAGTCGGTCGGGTGGAGTTCAAACAGTTTGAGTTTGTCGCGGCCTTGTAAAAACTGCTGGGTAATAAAGGGCGAGCCGGGGTAAATTTTGAGCTGCGCTATATCTCCAGTTTCTACAAATTTCGGGTTCAGGCCATGCAAAACATCGACGTAATCTTGCAGGGCGGGGCAAAAAGCGTCTTGTGTGAGTACTTTAGATGCTACTTTTTTAGGAGCTTCTTGCGCCCGTTTTGTTTGGACTAAAGCCGAATTTGATGCCGGGAAAAGCCTGAAAACACCGTCTTTTGCTTCACCACTGGTCTCGGTATAGTCGCCATCAAGCCGGTACAGCCCGGCACCTGCGTGGGTGTCGATAACGCTTATGGCGGTATCTTTGCCGCACAGGTATTTACACAGCGCAATCAGTGTTGTGTGTTTGAGGACGTCGGCGTGGTTGCCGGCGTGAAAGGCGTGGCGATAACTAAACATACGTGTATTTTCGCCTCTAATCGTCCTTTAACGGCTGGGTGATGTGCCAAATATTGACCTAAGCCCTTGATTCTTCATATAATCAAAGGCTTCGCAGCGCAATTGTGGTTCCGCGGCGAAGCCAAGTCTCAGTATCGCCCCCGGGCCGTAAGCCGAGTAGTCCCTACCTAAGAGGTTCCCATCAGAGGAACGCCGACCGTAGAAAAGAACCCGCCAAACCTTCCCTTTAAAGAGAAAACTCATGAAAACCTTCAGCGCAAAACCCGCTGACGTGGTGCACGAGTGGTTTGTGATTGACGCGACCGACAAGGTCCTCGGACGAGTAG
>JAYVPR010000100.1:0-2409 GCA_043757245.1 Polaromonas sp.
TGGATAGTAATACGCCACATCCGAACATACAACTTTGTTACCAGCGGTTTCACATCGTCGAGCGTTTATTGCCGGGCGTGTGAAGCTATGCTTTTGGCAGCAGATTAGAAGTCAGCATATGCCACTGTCTTATACAGAAGCGGGGTTAATTTCAACCGCCTGCACGTTTGACGTTGTAACTGTTTTTTTGTAGCGCGGCCATGATGGTCACGACATGGTCGCCCTGCACTTCAATCACACCATCTTTGACCGTACCGCCCGAACCGCAGGCGGCGCGCAGCTGCTTTCCCAGCACGACAAGCGCCACAGCATCAAGAGGCAAGCCTTTGACAAGCGTGACGCTTTTGCCGCCACGACCTTTGGTTTGCAAGCTGACACGCACCACGCCATCGGTGGGCGTCATCACCTGCGTTTTGCATATGCAGTGCGTGATTGGCTGGCGGCATGCGGGGCACATTCTTCCGCTAATCGTCGAATACACCAAACCACCCGATTTGCTTTTCATGGTTTTTCCTTGCCGTGCTGCGTGCCAGAATTTGAAAACGAATCGTGCACAGCCCTCGTTGTATGTTGTAGTTGAATACCGATTGCGCCCTTCTGGCAGGTAATGTAACCCGCAAAGGCCTGCAAATCAGACGTTGACATAGGCTATCCTGCTTGATAACCATGACAGAACTCCACACCCCCGACAAAGAACAAATTAACCTGTTAGAAAGCTTTGACAGGTTAGGTCTCGACGAGATACAGCTGGTAACAACAGCAAAGCATGCCAAAGTAGCACTAGACGCGCTGCAAGTTGAAAAGGCTCTTGGGTTTGACACTGAATCAAAACCTACTTTTGCCAAAAACGAGGCATCAACCGGGCCGCACATCGTGCAACTTTCTACCCTGCGCACGGCCTGGATTTTTCAACTGGAAGATGCCGAATGCCGCCGTGTAGTGGGCTTGCTGCTCGAAGCACCCCACATCATCAAAGCAGGCTTTGGCTTGGGGGATGACAAAAAGCGCATCACCTACAAACTGGGTGTCGAACTGCAAGGCGTGCTGGATTTGAATACCGTCTTTCGCGCAAAAGGCTATCGCAAAGACATGGGCGTGCGCGGTGCGGTGGCGGTGCTGTTTAACAAACGCTTTATCAAATCTAAAAAAGCCAGCACATCAAACTGGGCCAACCCGCACCTGACTGAAGCGCAAATGGTTTACGCCGCCAACGACGCCTATGCCGCCATGCGGGTTTATGCCGCGCTGGGGCTTTGAAACACGATTACTTTTTTTGTCATTTTCAGGAACTGAATAGACCTATAGACCTATAGACCTAATGAATTCGGGCGCAAGAAGCTATTAATATTATAGTGACTGGTTTGGTTTGGCAGTCGCTGCCGTGTAGTCTAGGCCGCCTGCAAAGCTACACAATTAGTCTTTCACCTCACTCGTACACAATACGCGCCAACCCCTTGTCAGCCTGCGCCATCCAACTGGCCAGCGCTGCATCGCTGGGAAAGAATTTAGCCTGATCGCCTAGCGACAGCTCGGCCACCACCTCGCCAAAATCAGCAGGCCGCCTGACCTGCAAACGCACGGGCAAGCCACGCACCAGCTCGCCCTGCTCGGTCATCTCGCGGCGTGGTGGAAAGTCTTTGACCAAGCGACTGATATCCGGCGCAGCGCCGTTAACAGCCACCTTCAAATACTTGCCAAACTTGCAGCGCGCTGCCTCCAAATCCCAAACCTGTGTGACTTTGAAGCGCCGGCCAAAGCGCTCTGACGCACCTTGCAGCGTGCCCTGCACAATCACCAGTTCGTCGTCTTTGAGCAGGTTGCGATTGGCGTTGTAAGTGGCTTCGTCAACCGACGCTTCCAGCGCGTCGGTTTTGTCGTCGAGCTTAAAAATGATGACCTTGCCGCGATTGCCATTGATGACGCGCAAGTCGGTCACGATGGCGGCCAGAACCCGCGTATCGCGCGAGTCGAGTAAATCCTCGATTTTCAGTTTGGCAAACTGGCGTACCTCGGCCTCAACCTCATCAAACAAATGGCCTGACAGGTAAAACCCAATGGCTGTTTTCTCTGCCACCAGGCGCGCTTTGATGCCGAATGGGACAGCCTCAATCAATTCAGGCTCTTGCGTGCTGGCAGCATGCGAATCGGACATGTCGAAGAGCCCGCCCTGGTTAGCGTTAGCCTCGGTGGCCAAGGCAAATTCGAAGGCCTGATCAACCGATGCCAAAAGCGACGCGCGGTTTAATTGCAGGTTGTCAAAAGCGCCGGCTTTGATGAGTGCCTCAACGGTACGCTTGTTGATTTTGGTGCGCTCCACCCGCACACAAAAGTCATACAGCGATGTGAACAAGCCTGCCTCAACCCGCGCAGCAACAATCGCCGCAATTGCCTGCTCTCCGGTGCCCTTGA
>JAYVPR010000101.1:0-2407 GCA_043757245.1 Polaromonas sp.
GACGCCAAGCCCAGGCCGAGGGGTTTAAAAACGCCATTGAATGGCGCGACAGCGGCAGGCCGATTCCTGAGGGCGATGAAGCGCGTGCGCTGGTCGCCAGCCTTGAAAAACAGTTGGCGCAGGCGCACACCAACTTGTGAGTATTTTGACGAATCCGCCCAATTTCGGCGTACAAAAGTGTTGGGAATGCGCCACTTTGGTGCTGATTTAAATAGCAACTAATTGCGGCTTTTAATTTACTTGAATAAAATGAAGGCTAGCAATCTTGCTACTCTTAATTCTTTAGGGATCAAAATGAAAAAAATCTTGACCGCTTGCGCAGTTGCTGCAGCAGCTTTGGTTTCAGTTCCAGCTTTCGCACAGGGCTATGTTGGTCTTGGCGTTGGTTCTTCCAAACTTTCCGGTGTTGACAACGGCACAGTTACCGGCGGTAACACCAACAAGAGCCAAGCCAAAATCTTTGGTGGCTTCCAGTTCACCCCAAATTGGGGAGCCGAGTTGCAGTACTCTGGCTTGGGTAAGCGTGATATCACCGTCGCTGGTGCAGCCGTTGGTTCATTCACAACGTCACAGTACAGCATCGCTGGCACAGGTACCCTGCCACTGAGCTCTGGCTTTTCCTTGCTCGGCAAACTGGGGGTATCTGCTAACCGTGCTAGCGGTTCTGTGCTGAGCGCTGATCTCAAGACTACGTCTGCCATGATCGGCATTGGCGCTGCTTACAGCATCACGCCTGCCCTGTCTGTGCGTGTTGAATACGAAGATTTCGGGAAAGTCGGAAACAATCCAGGCACTGGCGGTGCCATTCGTGCAAACGCTTACTCCATCAGCCTGAAATACGGTTTCTAAACCAGGCTGACCGCATCAAAAAAGCCGGGCAAGCCCGGCTTTTTTTCGTCTGCACAATGTTCAATTAGCAGCAAACCCCAATCCCGCAAAATCCGCCACTCGGTTAAGGTGACATGACGGAGACAGCAATGAAATCACTGACCGGCCTTGACGCGACCTTCCTGTACCTGGAAACCCCCGAGATGCCCGCATGGCTTGGGCCTGAACCCGAGCGCTTGGTGGGCCATAGCTGACCGATTGGCGCAGTCTGAGGCCGATTGGCAGCGCTTAAACACCAAGGAAAAAGGCCGCATCGGCGGCCTGATTTTTCCGGATTTTGACTCCATCGATTACGTTTTTTGGGTGACCAAATAGTTGGCAATACCGTCGGTGATTTCTTTCTTCGCAGCGTCCGGGCCTTCCCAGCCGCTAATCTTGACCCACTTGCCTTCTTCCAGGTCTTTGTAATGTTCAAAGAAATGGGCAATGGTTTTAAGACGCAGCGGGTTCATGTCTTCAGGCTTTTTCCAATGGCTATAAAGTGAGCATTTTTTATCAATCGGCACGGCCAGCACCTTGCCATCTTCACCCGCTTCGTCCGTCATTTTTAAAATGCCAATCGCGCGGCAGGTCACGACAACACCTGGAATCAACGGCACCGGCGTGATGACCAGCACATCCACCGGGTCACCGTCACCGCTCAGGGTTTTCGGCACATAACCATAGTTGGTGGGGTAGTGCATCGATGTGCTCATAAAGCGGTCAACAAAGATAGCACCTGACTCTTTGTCCACCTCGTATTTCACTGGGTCAGCATTCATCGGGATTTCAATGATGACGTTGAAGGCCTCTGGTGCATTTTTGCCGGGAGTAACTTTATCTAATGACATGGTGGGTTCTTAGGGATAAATGAATGAAACAACGAGGCTGAAGCCAAGTCAAGCTAAGGATTTACCCTCATTTTACTGATTCAGGCCTGACGAAACGTGAAGTCGTCATGTTTTCGCGGTAAATTTCGAGGGTTGGCCAATCGTCTAAAACACAAACGACGAGGAAGCAGCGCAGCGGGTTGGGACGTATGCGTTTCAACTCTCCAAGCTAAAAAATGTAGGAGATTTCAATATGACAGGTAACTCAGCGCTGATTTTGGCGCTCGCGTGCGGGCTCATCGCCGTAGGCTACGGCATATGGGCACGCAGCTGGATTTTGTCCCAAGACGCAGGTAATGCGCGCATGCAAGAAATTGCAGCCGCCATTCAAACTGGTGCCGCCGCCTATCTGGCGCGGCAATACAAAACCATCGCCATCGTTGGTGTGGTGCTGGCCGTGCTAATTGGCTTTTTTCTAGACGGTAAGAGCGCTGTCGGCTTTGTTGTCGGTGCGGTACTGTCAGGCGCTTGCGGCTTTATCGGCATGAACGTGTCGGTTCGCGCCAACGTGCGTACCGCACAGGCCGCCACCAAAGGCATTGGCCCCGCGCTTGACGTGGCGTTCCGTGGCGGAGCGATTACCGGCATGCTGGTGGTGGGCCTGGGTCTGCTGGGCGTGACCGCATTTTTCTGGTTTCTGGTCGGCAATG
>JAYVPR010000102.1:0-2400 GCA_043757245.1 Polaromonas sp.
AGCTGCTGCCGCACCGCTGGCAGCCTGTCTCACTGTAACTGCGGCCTTCCTGCCATCACGGCGCCCACGGCGTCAATGTGTGTTGGCCGCGCCCTTACGATTCTGGCTGACATTGAAGACATGGAGCAAGGCTTGTCGCGCGCCAGGCTCAGCCCCAAGGGGCTGCTCAGAGTCAACGCTACTTTGGGATTCGGGCGTAGCCACGTTGCGCCGTTGATTTCACGTTTTGTTAAAAAGTACCCAGATGTGCAAGTGGAGCTGGGCCTGACTGTGAATCCACCACCGTTGACGATTGACGCCTGTGATGTGTGTATTCGCTTTGGCGAGCCGCCTGATGCGCGCGTCATCTCCCGCAAACTGGCACCCAACCGCCGATTGCTGTGCGCGGCTCCGAGCTACCTGCAACGTGCTGGAACACCCAAAGTGCCGCACGATTTGACTCGGCATAACTGTATCGGCATCCGGCAAGGTGATGCTGCGTACGGCATCTGGCAGTTTGTCACGGGCAAGCGTGTCAATGCTATAAAAGTACGCGGCAACCTGAGCACCAGCGACGGTGAAATAGCCGTCAGTTGGGCGCTCGATGGGCACGGCATTTTGCTGCGCGCCGAATGGGACATCGCTAAATACCTGCGCAGCGGACGACTGGTTCAAATTCTTGAGAATTACCCAACCCCTGCGGCAGACATTCATGCGATTTACCCGCAACGCCACCAGACCTCCGGGCGAGTCAGAGTCTTCGTTGATTTTTTGAGCACCCACTTTGCCAAGTCGTCCACACTGGCAGCGGGCATTGTTACCAACTGGTGAGTTAGCAGGTGAAAGGTGAAAGCTGAGAACTGACACTTTGACCAATCCGCTTGCCAGTCCCACTCGGCCTCATCGGCCTTATCGGCCTAATCGATCTTCGCCCCGGCCTCAAACCACAGTTTGATCAGCACGCGCTCTTCGTCTGTCATGCCGGTTGCGTTGTTCATGGGCATGAGCTTGGTCACCACCACCTGCTGGTAGACCGACTGCGCATGCTGCTTGACCAGCACGGGCGAGTCAAGCCGGACATTTTTCATCTGCACTTGTGCGCCATGGCACTGGTAGCAGCGATTTTCAATGACTTTCGACACTTTTAGGTAGTCATTTTTACCTGCGCTCCCATCAATGGCTACTCGAGAAGCTCCTGAATTAATAGCAATTGGTGCAACAGTGGCAGGTGCGGGTTTAAGCCAAACGATGGTACCCAGAATCGCCGTACAGCCGATCAACGCGTAACCAACGGGATGCCGATTGCGCCCCAGCTTGTGGCCGTGGCGCAGTACGAAAAACTGGCGAATCGCGGCTCCTGCAAACATCATCACAATCAGCACCAGCCAGTTTTGCGGATGGTTCCAGGTAAAGCCGTAGTGGTTGCTGAGCATGGCAAACAGAACGGGCAGCGTGAAGTAAGTATTGTGAACGCTGCGTTGCTTGCCGCGCACCCCGTGTACTGGATCCACCGGGCGGCCCGCCTTGATATCAGCCACCACAGTACGTTGGCCGGGAATGATCCAGAAGAACACATTCGCACTCATGGCGGTGGCCATCATGGCACCGACCAGCAAAAAGGCGGCACGCCCGGCAAACCAGTGGCACGCCAGCCAGGACGCTGCACAGACCCATACGGCAACGCCGAATCCAACAATGGCATCACCATGTTTGCCTTTGCCAAACAGGCGGCAAATCGCGTCGTACAAGACCCAGAACAGCACAAAAAAAGACAGTGCCACTGCAATCGCGGTGCTTGGCTGCCAATCCATCAAAGACTTGTCAATCAAATAGGCGCTGGCGTTCCAGAGGTAAGACAGCGTGAAGAGCGCAAACCCGGTGATCCAGGTGCTGTAACTCTCCCAGTAAAACCAGTGCAGGTTTGCCGGCATTTGCGGCGGCTTGACGGCAAACTTCACCGGGTGGTAAAAGCCGCCGCCATGCACCGCCCAAAGCTCGCCACTGACACCCTGCTTTATGAGGTCTTCATCGACCGGAGGCGTCAGGCTGGAGTCTAAAAAAACAAAGTAAAACGACGAACCAATCCAGGCAATCGCCGTGATGACGTGCGCCCAGCGCAACAGTAAATTGGCCCAGTCGAGAAGATAGCTTTCCATGGGAGCGCCCTATTTATCACCAGGGTTATGAGGTCAGACTCAATGCTGTTCATTTAAACCCAAAACCGTTCGGGCTGAGCTTGTCGAAGCCTCGCGCTATGCTGGCAACCCAACGACCAAGCTCAGGGCGAACGGACTTAAATGAACAGCATTGGAATCAGACCCAAAAACCTTGACATCTGTTCACCACTGCGGGCGCTCTGAACAGCAACTAGCAGCCTGTCGGACTTAAGTCGTCGAAAGCGAAAATCGGCCCCAGCGATGG
>JAYVPR010000103.1:0-8820 GCA_043757245.1 Polaromonas sp.
CAGTGAGGCCTGAACCTTCGGATGGAGCAGCACCTTGCCGGAAATTTCCACACCTGTGCGGCTAGTACCCGGCGCGTTCTTGAACGCGGTACGCCCAAAGTTGCTGCTGGACACCACGATCTCGTCGGTCGAAGTGACCCGGAACAGGTTGAAGTCCAGCCGACTTTGTGGCGTGGGCAACCATTTGGCACCCAGCTCGTAGTGCTGGCTTCTGGATGCATTCAGGCGGGGGTTGAAGAGCGCCGCAGGCGTGGGGCCGCCGCTGTCGGTGTAGGCCACTTCGGCCAGCGTCGGCGTCTCCAGACCCTTGCCATAGTTGGCATACAGGTTGAGGTTGTCGCTGGCGTGCCAGGTCAGCCCGAGCACGGGGTTGATGGCGCTATAGCGCACCGAGCCCGAGCCATTCCCAAAGAAGTCCGCACTGCTAAACCGCACGTTGCTGGAGCGCAGCCCGGTGATCACCGACAGCTTGTCCGTCGCCAGCGTGGTGGCCTGCACGAAGAAGTCGCTGTTTTGCGCCACGTTGTCTTCATTGCGCGTGAGCGAGCCTGGCTTTTTTTCTCCGCCGGTCGCTGCACCGCCCTGGCGCCGCTCCTTGGAGTAGTCGAACTCATAGCCCGCCAGCAGCGCCACTGGCCTGCCACCGATCCGGGTCTGTTGGTTGTACTGCAGGCCGGCGCCGTAGTAATCGCGATCCAGTCCCACCCAGACGTTATTGGCCTGGTACTGCAGGTTTTCACGGGTGCCGTAATAAGCCCTTGCGGTCAAGGAGCGGTCGGTATCCAGCGTGTATTTCACCGACGTTCCGAGCTGGTTTTGCAGGGTAATCTTGCGCACCCTCGAACTGATGGCGTTGCTGCCGGCCTGCTGTGGATCGGCTGCGAGTTGGGCGCTCGTCAGGCCCAGCGGGTCTTGCGCCAATGGCATGTCGAAGCGGTTGAACACCACATTGACCTGGGTCTGCTCGTTTGGCTCGAAGCGGAGCTTGCCATTGAACTGCTTGCGTTCGGTCTTGCTGTTGGCACGGTAGCCGTCAATGTCGAAGGTGCTGTAGTCAGCCACCAGGCTGTAGCGGCCCACCTTCCCGGCGTATTGCCAGTCCGTGCGATTCATACCGTAGGAGCCGGTGTACAGCTGGCTGAGAAATTCGGGGGTGTCGGGCGCATCCCGCGTAAAGGCCTGGATCACGCCACCCGCCGAGTTGCCGTACATTTGGGCCAGCGGCCCGCGCAGCACCTCGATGCGGTCGGTTGATGTCAGGCTGATCGATGAACCCTGCCCCTGGCCGTCGGGCGTGGTGGCCGGAATCCCGTCAATAAGTAGCCGGATGCCGCGAATGCCGAACGATGCGCGTGAGCCAAAGCCGCGGATCGACACCTGCAGGTCTTGTGCGTAGTTCTGGCGGTTGAGGATGGTGAGACCGGGAATGCGGTTCAGTGACTCGGAGAGATTGACTTGCGGTCCGGCACCCTCAATCGTTTCGCGGTCCACCGACGCAATGGCGCCCGGTGCATCAAAGCTGCGCTGCTCGGCGCGCGAGGATGTCACGACGACGCTTTCAAGGGTCTGAGCATCGGCAGACATAACAGTCATCGCAGTCAGGGCCAGCGACAGTGTCACCTTGGCTGAAACACCCGCTGACGGGTTAAGGATAGGGTTGGGATTCATGGCTTGTTCTAGAGTTGGGGTTGTAATAGGCGTCTTCGGCCTCGTTGGCAACTTCAGTTGGGTGAAACCTATTTGCTCTCGCGCACATCGATCAGTAGCGAGGCGTACCAGGCGGACAGGTCGTCAATCTCCTGATCGCTCAAGGGCTTGGCGATCATGCTCATCATCTCATGCGTGCGTTTGCCACTGCGGTAATTGCGGAGCTGTTCCGACAGATAAATTTGCGGCTGGCCGGCCAAGTGTGGGGCATTGGGCAGGGTCGACAGGCCGAGCGCGCCGTGGCAGACGGCGCAGGCTGTACTGGCCTTCGCCTTGCCTACAGCCATGTCCGCAGCAGTGGCGATGGTCGTGGTGCTGGTGGTCGCCCACAGCACACACAGAGTTAGCAGTATTCGCATCATTGCATCCTCATGAATCCATAAAAAAGAACGGGAACCTGAGCAGGCTCCCGTCACGGTCACGCACGCGTCTGGCCTGCGAACAGGCCAGACGCAGTCGCGTTAGTTGCTGTAGGTGACGCGGTAAATCGCGCCGGCGAAGTCGTCGCTGATCAGCAGCGATCCGTCCTTCATCGGTGCCACATCGACAGGGCGGCCGCGGTACAGGCCGTTCTCGTCGAGCCAGCCGCTGGCGAAGACCTCGGTCTTGTCGGCCGTGCCGTCAGCCTTGAGGGAGGTGAACAACACCTGCGCGCCCACCGGCTTGGTGCGGTTCCACGAACCATGCTGGGCCGAGAAGAAACCGCCCTGGTACTTGGCCGGGAACTGCTTGCCGGTATAGAAGCTCATGCCCAGATCAGCCGCGTGGGCGATCGTCTTGACCTGCGGCTCGGTCATATTGGCTGGCAGCGGGTCCTTGTCGTAGCCGTTCTCGGTGATCCGCGTGTCGCCTTGCTTGTACGGGTAGCCGAAATGCTGGCCGGCGCGGGTGATGCGGTTGATCTCGCCCAGCGGGATGTCGTCGCCCATGCCGTCTGTCTGGTTGTCGGTGAACCAGAGCGTGCCATCCTTGGGGTTGAAGTCGTGGCCGACCGAGTTGCGAATGCCGCGCGCATAGACCTCGCGCTTGCTGCCGTCGAAGGCGTTCATGCGCACCATGCCGCCGATGCCGACCTCGTCATAGAGCTTTAACTTTTCGCGCGGCTGGACGTTGAAGGGCTGGCCTAGCGAGATATAGAGCATGCCGTCAGGACCCACCCTGCAGACCCGTGCACCGTGGTTGAACGACTCCTCTTCGACCGGGATCAGCTTACCCTGGGGCACGACCTCGATCACCGCGACGTCCGGTGTTTCATAGAAGAATTCGGCGCCCGGGAAGTTAAGCACCCGGTTGTGTTCTGCAACGATGAGGAAACCATCCTTCGTCCAGCACACGCCGTTCGGGTTGTTGAACTTCAGGCTCGGCGCAAACGATTTCACCTCGTCGGCTATGCCGTCGCTGTTGCGGTCGGTCACAGCCCAGACCGTGGTCTTGCGGGTGCTGACGAACAGCATGTTGGTGTTCGGCGCAACCGCCATGTGCCGGGCATCGGGCACCACGGCAAACAGATCAATCTTGAAGCCCGGCGGCAGCTTGATTCTCTTGAGGTTGGCACGGATCGCGTCGGCGTTTTTGCCTTCCTGCGGAACCGTTGGAATGTTCAGGTCGGTGGTCGCCACCTTCATCTGCTTGAGGGTGGAGATGTTGTCTTTGCCGGCCTGGGCTGCAGCGCCCAAGGCTAGCCCTGCGGCGGCAAGCGCGAGCATAAGTTTGACTGGTTTCATGTTGTCTTTTCTGTAAATTGGTTGCCAAAAAAAATTGGTTTTTTATTAAACAGAAGCGCCACCAAAAAAACAAGAGACTGGGCTTTAAAAACGCCACGTTCGAGGGTAAGTACCAACCCCTGAACATCGTCGGCAATCATCGGAAACAACACACTGTCGCAAAACAATACACGTTGGACTTTGAGCCGGTAATGCAGGTTCCTGGAGAGCCCCTGGAGATTCCCGGTTGGTGCTATCATTTCGGCGGAAAACGCACGACAACAAACTAAACGGTTTAACGGAGACAACCCATGATTAAAAACTTTGCCTTGATTGGCTCACTGCTCGCACTCGGCGTTGGCCAGGCGCTCGCCCAGACCGCGGCGCCCCCGCCGATCTGGAAACAGGGCATGACAGCCGAGATGGCCGACTCGAAGCTCGCCCCCCATGCCGGCAAACTCACTGCCACCGCCCCTGCCGACATCCCGATCCAGAACCTCAAGCTGCCGCCGGGCTTCAAGGCGGAAATTTGGTCGTCTGGCAACCCAGGCAATCGGGCCATGGCCCGTGGCGAGAGCGGAAAGATCTATGTTGGCACGCGTCCGCTCGGCCGCGTTTATGAAATCACCGACAACGGCACAGAGCGCACCAGCCGCGTCGTGGTGGACAAGCTGAATCAGCCTGCCGTCGCCATGCACAATGGCTCCCTCTATGTGATGGCTATTGACAAGGTGTTGCGTTATGACGGCATTGAGAAGAACCCCAATGTGCAGCCGGTTGACTTGACGGCCGCCTTCAAGCTGCCGCCCGAACAGCACCACAACTGGAAGTACCTGCGCTTCGGCCCGGACGGCAAGCTCTATGTTCCGTTTGGAGCGCCCTGCAACATTTGCGTGTTGCCAACCGACGAGTACGCCCAGATCCGCCGCTACAACGCTGACGGCACTGGCATGGAAGTCATCGCCACCGGCGTGCGCAACACGCAAGGCTTCGACTGGCATCCTGTCACCAAGGAACTCTGGTTCACCAACCACGGCCGCGACTGGATGGGCGACGATAGCCCGGAAGACGGACTCAACCGCTTGACAAAGGTCGGCCAGAACTTCGGTTTCCCGTACTGCCACGCCAGTGGCATTGCCGATCCCGACATCAAGAAGGACAAGCCTTGCGAGGGCGTGACGCCGCAGGTGCAGGGCATGGGTGCCCACGCCGCAGCGATGGGCTTGCAGTTCTACACCGGCAACATGTTTCCGGCTGAGTACAAAAACGCCATGTTCATTGCCCGCAAAGGGTCGTGGAACCGCACCCAGAAAAGCGGTTACGACGTGGTTGTGGTGCGCGCCGATGCCGATGGCAAGAACTCTAAAGTGACGCCGTTTGTCACGGGCTTCAAGGATGATGCGACCGAAGCTTTCTGGGGCCGCCCGGCTTACATGCTGCAAATGCCCGATGGTGCCCTGCTGCTCTCCGATGAGCAACTGGGTACGATCTATCGCATCTCTTATGCCAAGCCATAAAACAAGCAATTTCTCCTATGCAAGCAGGGCACTGGCAGCAGTTGCCCTGCTTTTTTTCCTGGCGCCCGCCCAGGCTCAGCAGCCTCAGCAACTGCCGCTGTGCATGGCCTGCCACGGCCCGCAAGGCAACTCGCAGATTCCCCTGACCCCCTCGCTGGCCGGACAGCCCAAGGTTTTTCTTGAAAACCAGTTGGTGCTGATCCGGGAAGGCCTGCGTGACATTCCGCAGATGAAGGGAATGCTCGATGGTCTGAAGGACGCGGAGCTTGTGGCAATGGCGAACTATTTTTCAGCGCAGACGCCGATCCGGGTAGCCCTGCCCGTTAACAGCGTCACACACCAGCGCGGCAAGGACACCGCCCAGAAAATGCTGTGCGGCACCTGCCATTTGCCGGACTATGCTGGACGCCAGCAGATTCCAAGGCTGGCCGGACAGCAGGAAGAATTTTTGATTTTTTCCATGAAGCAATTCCGCGACCACCCGGGACTCGGGCGCGACACCATCATGGCTGCCTCCCTGCACGGGCTCAAGGATGGCGATCTGGCCGATTTAGCACATTTTCTGGCCAATTTCAAATAGCCTTGTGCGCTAGGTTGCGGGCTTTGTAAAAAATCAGTTGGATGACGCCTTAAGAAAAGAATTGGCAGAAGAGTTGCGTCTGACTGCAACTAGCCCTGCGCGTCAGTTGCAAACTGCGGTTCGGTGCTGCCGTTGTTCATGGCAGCAGCCGGACCCAATCATGAAGGTTGCGAAATTTCGGCTAGCGCTTCACCGGCGACCGCGATGTCTGCGCTGTCCACGGCAAAATCTCCTAGCGCCACGATTCCTACGAGTCGCTTGTCGGCGTTCACAATCGGCAAGCGCCGAATCTGCTGTTCGCTCATCAGCTTCGCCACCTTGGTCACAGAATCATCCTCATAAGCCCAATGGATACCTTCGGACATGACCTCACGTACCTTGGTGCCCGGACCCATGCCGCCAGCCACGGCGCGAATCGTGATGTCGCGATCCGAGATTGATCCGATCAGGCGGTCGTTCTCGCCCACGGGCATCATGCCAAAGTTACCGTTGTGCATGTGCTGCGCGGCTTCCCGGATGGTTTGATCCGGGCTGATGACCTGTACATCCCGGCTCATCAGTTCCTTGATTTTTTGCATGTCAGTTTCCTTTTCAAATTTTCGATACAAGACGTGGTTTGCTACTTACTCTTATGAATGATGAGTCCGCGTAACAGCTGCCGCGATAAGCCGATGGTCGGTTTTGCGGTAAGTTTTCTCCTACGTTGTGCCGTCGAAAAACTGGGTTTAGCCGTGCCAGCCATCGCGCCTGGCTGACCTGCAGGCACTTGCGCTACTGCGCGTACCTGCTCGGGCAGGGTGATTGGCCAGGTAGGGCTGGTTGTTTTGCTTTTTTTTGGTGTTTTTGGGTCGTTTTTAGGTGTCAAATCGGCCTGTAGTCCAATACATATGAGCGTAATATGCTCCTTATTTGGGAACGTTTAAGTCGATGTAAAAGTATACGTAAGTAGCGTGCAATTTAACTGCATGAATGCTACATTCGCTGGGCTACCACCGTTTGAAAAAGTACGAACAATCTATCTAGATGACGCGGCTTACCTCGCACTTCAAAACCAACTGATGGCTAACCCGCAAGCCGGGGATGTGCTTGAAGGTACGGGCGGCTTGCGCAAGTTGCGTCAAGCTGACCCAAGACGAGGCAAAGGCAAGCGTGGTGGGCTGCGCGTTATTTACTACTGGTGGCTCGGTGGTGAGCAGTTTTGGCTGTTTACTGTTTACGACAAAGACCAAGCCGATGACCTAACGCCAGATCAACGCAAAACCTTAAAACGCTTGCTCGACACCGAGCGCCAGCAGCGGCAACCGAAAGGAATTTAAACCATGACCAAACGCGATATTTTTTCTGAACTGGTTGAAGGCTTTGACGCATTGAAATCAGAGCGCGAAGGCAAGCTGACCTTGCGGCAAGTCAAATTTCAGTCCAAACCTGTGCCAGTCATTGAGCCGCAAGAGGTTTTGGCTGTTCGCGAGCAGTTGCACTTGTCGCGTACCGTCTTCGCCCGTTACCTGCGCACCAATCCCCGTACGTTGGAAAACTGGGAACAGGGCCGCGCCAAGCCCAATGCGCAGGCTGCGTTACTCATTCGCATGGTGGCTCGGTTTCCAGACATGGTGCAGCGGCTGGAGGCGGTTTAGGTTGATGTTTAGCTACTGTTTTCGTTGACGCGCTCCAAGCCACCAGTAAAAATCTAGTCATTCAAATGGAAACAGAATCACCCAAAACAAAAAATTCATCTTCTCAAACTTTAGCGTTTGCGCCTGGAGAGCTTGATTGGATTGAAAAGTCTGCTGTTGAAAATTTAAAGCAACGCGTCGAGGGCGCTGATGTTCTTGCAAAGGAATCTGCCACCACGTTAACTGTGCTGCTTGCGGGCGCGGGTGGTTCGCTTGCTTACGCTATCAAAGCTGCAGACGGCGACTTTTCTGCATCTGTACTGATTGCAGCTTTCGTCTGTGCATGGCTTGCAAATTGTGCGATTTGGCTTGTGCTTACCTGCTTGAAAATTAGCGCAATTGAATTGGTTTACAACGAACCAAAAAACCACTTGCTGCGGTTGACCAGTGATGTCAATTTCGAGAACTGGCGTAGAAAAGAATTAGAAGGAATGCAAGTCAGAATCGAAGCAAACACTGCACGAAATGATAAAACCGCAAAGTCGTTAAACCAAGTCAGAACAATGGCCGCAGCCACACCAGCTTTCGGGTTAGTGGTGTTGGCAGTGATCAAATTTTTTGGATTTGCGTAGTAGATTCTTGGATTCGGCCGCGGCACGTTAGCCTGATCTCTACGTCCAGGTGAAGGTTGTGGTGGTCCAGAGGGCGCGGCTGGAGTAGTAGCGTTCATGGTGTTGCTTAGATACTTTTTAGTGGATGCCGAATTATCTGCCTCGTTAGTGCCCATCGGGCACTGATCTGCTGGATAAAGTATCATAAAGTAATTACAGGTATCACTATAGAAGGTGCTCACATGACAGCAACGGCCTTACGTCCCACAACCATCAAGATTGATACAGACACCAAAGAGCGGGTGAAGCGCCTTGCCGATGCCCGCCATCGTAGCTCGCACTGGATGATTCTGGAAGCGATCCGCCAGTACGTCGGGCGTGAAGAAAAGCGGGAATTGATGCGGCAGGATGGGCTTCGTGCTTGGAACGACTACCAAGCAAATGGCTTGCATGTGACGCATGACGAGGCAGATGCCTGGATGGCCAAACTGGAAGCGGGTCAAGATGTTGAGCCACCGGCATGCCACGTCTGATCTGGTCACCAGCGGCGCTGCTGGATTTACAGCGACTCTACCGATTCCTTGCTGAAAATAACGTTGATGCCGCCAAACGAGCGGTTCGGACTATTCGTGACGGAATGAAAGTCATGACCAAGCAGCCCGGTATCGGCCGGCCGGCAGAAGACATGGAGCCGGAGTTTCGCGAGTGGCTGATTGACTTTGGGGCCAGCGGCTACGTTGTGCTGTACCGCTACGATGGTGAGAATGCCGTGATCCTGGCCGTTCGGCATCAGCGTGAACTGGGGTATTGATCTAACTTTGATTTTTCGGGGACTGGGCAAATTTAGCCGCATACGAATTAAGCTGCCTATGCCGCTCATAGCCGCCACCCGTTCTCATCACGCCGGGCGCGGCCCAGGGCTTCTAGGGTTTCGAGGATGCGGGGCAGGCCTTTTTTCCAGGGGCCTTTGCCTTTGAAGCTGGCTTCTATTTCTGGCAGGCTCAGGGCTGCGCTTGCGTTGGCTAGCAGTTGGGCGACGGCGCTGACTTGAGCGGGCAGGGTGCTGGGCCAGGTGTTTTGGGTGGTTTT
>JAYVPR010000104.1:0-2399 GCA_043757245.1 Polaromonas sp.
CTGCGGCCTTCATCCTTGTCCTCTTTGCCATCTTTGTTTTTGCTGTAACCCACAACCCGAACGACTGACGGCATGATGGTGTCATAGGCTTTGGCCGCAGCCGATGGCAATTGCGTGGTCTCCAATGTTTTTAACACTGCCGCGTTGATGTCTTCCTGGCTAATTTTTCGCTCGCCTGGCCTGCTAGAGAAGAGACTTAAAGCCAGCATCAAGGCCAAAACCCCAAGCATTGACCATAACAGTGTCAAATTGTTTAAGCGCAGGTGCTTTTGCAGGCTTTTAAAACGCCACCTTGGGCTTGGGGTAATCTCAGTTTTTACGTGGACAGGACTGCTGGGCAGGCCTGGTTGCACTGAACTGCTGTAAAGCGCGGGTCGTCTCATTTGTTCACCGGTATATTGAGCTTGGAGTTTGCAATTTCCTGTCTGGGTTGTACCGTATCACGATTTTTAATTCTTTGCACCTTGGCGTGTGACACTTGACTGATGACAAACTGGATTGACACCCACTGCCATCTGGATGTGCCCGAATTGAGCCTGGATGTGGTGGATGTTGCTGCACGTGCGAACGCTGTGGGCGTAACACATTGTGTGCTTCCCGCCGTTGCCGTCAGCAATTTTCAAACCGTCCGCTTGCTGGCTGAACAATTTGGCTACAGCTATGCGCTGGGCATTCACCCCATGTGTGTGCCTCAAGCGCAAGACGCTGACCTGATAGCGCTGGATGCGGAACTGACCCTGCGCCAGGCAGACCCGCGTCTGGTGGCTGTCGGTGAAATTGGGCTTGATTTTTTCGTGTCTGAACTCAAGGAGCCTGCCATGCGTGAGCGGCAGGAAACCTTTTATCGCAATCAGCTCAAGTTGGCGCGCAAGCATGACCTACCCGTCATCTTGCATGTTCGGCGTTCAGCAGACAAGCTGCTCAAACATTTGCGAGACATTCAGCCCCTTGACGGCTGGCGCGGCATTGCCCACGCATTCAATGGCAGCCAGCAGCAGGCCGAAGAATTCATCAAACTGGGTTTCAAACTTGGCTTTGGCGGGGCGGTGAGTTTTGAAAGCGCTTTGCAATTGCGGCGCTTGGCCGCTGAGTTGCCGTTGACGGCATTGGTGATGGAAACCGATTCTCCCGACATTCCCCCGCAATGGCTTTACACCACCGCTGCTGACCGCGTACTAGGCAAACCCCAAGGCCGCAACCAGCCCGCCGAGCTGCCGCGCATCGCGCAGCGGGTAGCCGACTTGCGCGGCATCACGGTCCAAGCATTGGCCGCGGCCACCACGGCCAACGCGCTGCAAGCGTTGCCAAAATTGCGCGGGCTGGTCCAATGTTGACTGGGCTGGCACCGCTGGTTTCAAGCCAGACGCGCTTGCTGATACTGGGCAGCTTTCCGGGTGTGGCCTCTTTGCAGGCCCAGCAGTACTATGGGCATCCCCAAAACCAGTTCTGGCGAGTTTTAAGTGCTATTTTGGGTAACATTTATCCCTTTAGTCCTTGGGATTCATGCGCAAACAGCTATCAAATTCGTAGTGAATGGTTGCTGTCGAAAAAACTCGGCGTGTGGGATGTTTACGCCACTTGCGAGCGTGAGGGCAGCCTGGACAGCAACATTCGCCTGCCGGTGCTGAATGATTTTTCAATCCTCAAAACGCTTTGCCCGGACCTGCAGGCGATAGCGCACAACGGGGGCGAGAGTTTCAAGCATGCCAAACATACGCAAAACCTGGGCGTACCCGTGTTCCGGTTGCCTTCGACCAGCCCTGCCAATGCGTCCTGGAGCTTTGAACGCAAGGTTGCCGCATGGCGTGACGTTTTTGAGAAATGCGGAATACATGGCTAAAAAATTACCTGCTGAAATGGCCACCTTTCCTGAAGTCAACTTTTCCGACTACGGCGAAGTCCGCTACATGCACAATGTAAGCGGTGGTAGTGTTTCTAAGTAGCGAGACTATTCACAAAAATAGTGAGCGCAATTAAAAAGGTTTATAACAATGTCAAAACTGGTTGAGCGCTTCGTATGTTTCCTCATCGGTGGCGGACTAGTGTGGGCATACTTTGCCGTCACCAAAACAAATACAGACACTACAAAAGACAACTCTACGCAGCGTGTAGAGCGCAAGAAGCAGGTTGAGGAAAGGATAGCTGCTGGCCCGAAGGTCAGTGTTCGTAAAACGGCTGAAGGGGAATTGCTGGAAGTGCTCGTACCGTTCAAAAGTTTAGGTGGCTCACTAGTCGAGACAAACCGCTGCATGGTGTGGCGCGATGCCGTCATGAAAACTGCCAGCATGGTCTGTGATTTTGAGCCTAGGGAAACGCGGATCAAATCAAGTTTTAATGTGACGTTGGCGTAGCACCTATATTTTTGTTTGCGCTGCGCCAAATTTTGAGCCATTTTTCTC
>JAYVPR010000105.1:0-8784 GCA_043757245.1 Polaromonas sp.
GTACCCCACAAGCCCGCCGACTACATTCCTGCCCGACACCGCCCCCGTGGCGTAGCTGTTGTTGATGATGCCACCCGAGTTTTCCCCCACCAACCCGCCGACGGAATCGCCGGTGCCCGTCACCGCCACCGCAGCGTAGCTGGTGCTGATGATGCCCTCAGAGTTATCGTTGTATCCCACCAGCCCGCCGACGGAGTTGTTGCCCGAGACGGTCCCAACGGTGTAACTGTCGCTGATAGCGGCATAGTTGGATCCCACCAGCCCGCCGACTTCATCAATGCCCGCCACCGCCACCGTGGCATAGCTTTTGCTGATGTTGCTGCCATAATTGTTGTACCCCACCAGCCCGCCGACTTCATTTCTGCCCGTCACCGTCCCCGTGACGTAGCTGTTGTTGATGGTGCTCTTGCTGTTGTTTCCCACCAAGCCTCCCACGAAGTTGTAGCCTGCTACGTTGACATTGGTCAATCCAAGATTACCCAACTGAGCGAAAGCCGTCTGACCGTAAGCCGTCTGGCCGATGAAGCCAATCCTGTCGTTGAATGGCTGGTTGACGGTGAGGTTGTTTAATGTATGCCCGGCTCCGTCGAATTCCAGACCCGCGAAATAGGGGATGTGCCAGCCCGAAATATTCGATATGAGATCGTTCGAAATAGTGGCTAAATCGAGGTTGGTGGTCAGGCGGAATTTGTAAGTCGGGATGTGGGCAAAGCCAAGCAGGTCTTTCAGCCCCTGCGAAGTACTGATTTGGTAGTAGCCGTTAATGAGAGGCAGAGATGCATAGCTGGCGATGCTGAGCATCTTGTTGTTATTAAACCAGTCCAGGTATTGGGTGTTGTAGATCCCGTAAGGTGTGACGTGGGTGAGGACGCCGTTTATCGTCACTGTGTCAATGTTGTAGTGCGAGTTGCCAACGGCACCGAGATCGCGTGCGTACCCCACCAGCCCGCCGACATGGCGGGTACCCGCCACCGCCCCCGTGGCGTAGCTGTCGCTGATGGTGGCATCGTTTTCCCCCACCAGCCCGCCGACGTAGCTGCTACCCGATACCGCCCCCGTGGCATAGCTGGTGCTGACGAAACTGCGGTATTCGTTGGATCCCACCAGCCCGCCGACGTAGTTTCTTCCCGTCACCGCCCGCGAGGCGTAGCTGTCGCTGATGGTAGCGAAGTAGTTTTCCCCCACCAGTCCGCCAACATAGTCTCCGGTCCCTGACACCGCTCCCGTGGTGGCGTAGCTGTCGCTAATGATGGCGTAGCCATTGGAGCCGTAGTTGGATCCCACCAGCCCGCCGACGTAGCTGTTGCCCGACACTAGCCCGGTTGAGTAGCTGTTGCTGATGGCGTCATAGTTTCTCCCCACCAGTCCGCCGACAAAGTTGCTGCCCAACACCCCCCCCGTGGCATAGCCGTAGCTGATGGAGCCGCCGCTGGATCCCACGAGCCCGCCAACATAATTTCTGCCCGACACCACCCCCGTGGCGTAGCTGTTGCTGATGGTGCCACCGCTGATGGTGCCGCTGCTTCTGGAGCCGCCGCTGCTTCCCGCCAACCCACCGACGTAGTCGCCGGTACTCGACACCGCCCCCGTGGCGTAGCTGTCGCTGATGGTGCCACCGTTCTGCCCCACCAGCCCGCCGACACTGTAGCCACTGCCAGACACCTCGCCCGTGGCGTAGCTGCTGCTGATGGCGCTCCCCTGGTTTATCCCCACCAGCCCGCCGACGGCTGCGTTACCCGACACCATCCCCGTGGCGTGGCTGTTGCTGATGGTGCTGGGGACGAAGTGTCCGTAGCTTACCCCCACCAGCCCGCCGACGCCGGTGTTACCCGACACTAGCCCCGTGGCGTAGCTGTCGCTGATGGTGCCAGAGTCCATCCTCCCAACCAGTCCGCCGACGTTGTTATTGCCCGACACCGTCCCCTCGGCGCGGCTGTTGCTGATGGTGCTGATATTGTTGTTTCCTGTCAGGCCGCCAACGTAGTCAGTTCCCGATACCGCTCCCGTGGCGAAACTATCGCTGATAGTGCCGTAGACGTTGCCACCAGACAGAAAGCCGGTAATGCTCCCCACCAACCCGCCTACGTAGTTTCCAGTGCCAATTGCAGCCCCACTGGAACTGCTGTTGCTGATGGCGCCACCGGTACCGTACCCAACCAGTCCGCCTATGTTGTTGCGACCTGTTGCTGACCCCCTTGCATAGCTGGTCCTGATGGTGCCATAGGTGTTGCCACCGACCAGCCCGCCGACGTTGTCATGACCACCCGCTGAGCCCCTTGCGTAACTGTTGCTGATGACACCACTGTCGTTCAACCCCGCCAGCCCACCGACGTTATCAGCGCTGCCCATCACCGTCCCCGTAGCGTAGCTGTCGCTGATGGAGCCCCATAAGTTAGTTCCCACCAGACCGCCTGCGGAGGTCGTGCCTGATACCGTCCCCGTGGCATGGCTGTTGGCTATGCCAGCTGACATGCCGCTGTTCTGCCCCACCAGACCGCCTGCGGAGGTCGTGCCAAAAACCGCTCCCGCAGCGGAGCTAGTGTTGATAGTGCCAGCATTGTTTCCCACCAACCCGCCGACCAAGTCGGTGCCCGACACCGTCCCCGTGGCACGGCTGTTGGCTACCGTGCCGCTGTTATCCCCTACCAGACCGCCTATGATATTCGTACCCGAAACCGCGCCAGTGGCGTAGCTGCTGTTACCAATGGTTGCGAGTGCAGCGTTGTATCCCGTCAGGCCGCCGACGTATAAGCTGCCCGTCACCACCCCCGTGGCGTAGCCGGCACTGATGGCGCCGTTGTGGGGGGTGCCGTTGTTCCCGCTACTATTGCCCCCCACCAGCCCACCGACGTAGTATCTTCCCGTCACCACCCCCGTGGCATAGCTGGTACTGATGGCGTCGACGTTGATCCCCACCAGCCCACCAACATGATCTCTGCCTGCCACCGCGCCCATGGCGTAGCTGTTGGCGATCGTGCCAAAGCTACTCCCCGACAGCCCGCCAATATTGTCATTACCCGTCACCGCCCCCGTGGCGTAACTGTTGCTGATGGCTCCGCCGTTGTTGACTCCCACCAGCCCGCCAAGGAAGTTCGTACCCGTCACCGACCCCGTGGCGTAGCTGTTGTTGATGGACCCGTTTAAGTTGTATCCCACCAGCCCGCCGACGCTGTCGTTGCTGCTCGACACCGCTATCATGGTGAAGCTGTTGCTGATGGCGCCACTGCCGTTGTACCCCACCAGCCCGCCAATGCCGCCGCCGCTGCCGCCTGTCACCGACCCCACAGCGTAGACGTTGCTGATCGTGCCATCGTTCTGGCCCGCCAGCCCGCCGACCCGGCTGACTCCTCCATTCACACTTACACCCACCAGCCCCACGTTTTTCACCGTGCCGCTGCTGCCGACAGTACTGAACAGTCCCATAGATTGAAGGGTGCCAGGCTGATTGATGGCCAGGTTGCTGATGGTGTGGCCCAAGCCATCGAAGGTGCCGGTGTAATTGCTCAACGGGGTGAAGCCCGTGCCAGCGTTCCAGCCGCTTGTTGCCAAGGCGTCGATGTTGCTGCCCAGCGCATAGTTACGCGTCAGGTTGCCGTTTATGCCCTGCAGGTCGGCGCCGGTGATGCTGCCCTGCGCGCCCAGACTGTTGATGACTGTATAGCCCGCGCCATTGATGGTGAGAAAGCCGGTGCCCGAGCGACCGGGGAAATCTACGCGCCCCGTGAAGCCGTTGGCATCCATTCCCACTTTGACGCTGCCGCCCGCGACCGCTGCATCAGCGCCGTTGGTTGTAGCCGTGTTCATGACCAGCGCGGATGTGCCGCTCGCCGTCATCACCGCGTTGATGTTGATGTTGTTCGCCGCCGTCAGCGTCAGGGTGTTCGCGCTCCACGACACCGCATCATTGACATTGATGTTGCCCGCGCCGGCGGTGCCGCCACCGCTGGAAAGAATGGTGACGCTGGTGCTGCCCAAGGCCGCCGAGAGGGTTGAGCCAGAGATGTTGCCTGACGGCGTGCCAGCGGTTACGGTACCCGTATTTCCCGCTCCGATATTGAAGTCTTGCGGATCAATCAACCAAGTACCCGCCAGACCCTGCGCTGCCGCGGTGGTGATTTTGGCATCGTCCGCGACCTTCACATGCGCCGCCGAGGTTTCGATGAAGCCGCCGTTGCCACCCTTCGGGGCCGAGGCGTCGAGCGTGCCGCCGACCTTGACGGTGCCCGCTGTCATGCCGCCCAGCAGAATGATGCTGCCCGCATGGTTCTCCACCGTGCGCGCTTCGATCACCCCGGTGTTGTTGACCACACTGGCGAGCAGCGCGTTTTTCGCGCCCGCGTTCATGATGACTTGCCCGCCGTCGGCCCGGATCAGCCCGCCGTTTTCGGCCAGACTGTTCAGCACGCTTTGGTCCACCTGCATGCGGACCAGGCTGTTGTTTTGAAAGGTCAGCGTTGCGGCGCTGCCGGCACCGAGCGCCACGGCGCCCTGTGGCGCAGTGATCGTGCCCTGGTTGCTGACCGTGTTGCCGAGCAACGCGACATAGCCGCCCGTGCCACCCGAGCCTGTGGCATTGATCGTGCCCTGGTTGACGACGCTGCCCGTGCCGTTGCCGCTGAAGGTTCTCTTAGCGCTGTTCAGGCTGGCGTCGTTCAAGTCCAGGGTGGAGGCGACCAGCCCGCCGACATTGACCTGGGCGCCTTGCCCGAACAAGATGCCGTTGGGGTTGATCAGGACCACCTGTCCGTTGGCGTTGAGGCGCCCGAGGATTTGCGTGCCGCTGGTATCAAAAATGCGGTTGACCGCGATGGCGCTGGCCGAGGGTTGCACGAAGTTCACCGTCTCCTGCGGCGCGATGTTGAAGCTTTTCCAGTTCAGCGCTAGGCTCTGGCTTGACTGCTGGATGGTGGTGGTCGCACCTGATTGAGAGATGCTGCCCGCACCTGTGACCACCTGTCCGCCCGCCGGAGCCGCCTGGGCGAGTCCGCCGGAGAACAACAAGGCCACTGCAGCCATGAGCTTGAGCTTGCGGCTTGAGCCCTTGCTGCGGCCTCGCCCCGTTTCCGCAACCGCCACCCAGGCGTTCAACACCTGGCTCCAAACCAGACGGTAGATGTGGTTCATCGATTTGCGATGCATGACGGCGGCTCCTGGTTTTAAAGCAATCAGTAAAGTGTGCGGCAGAGTTACCGAAACACGCTAGGTGTTAGCCCCTGCTTTGTTACCATTAAGTATTTTTGATTACTTTTGATGTTGTTGCTAACTTTGCCCACCGAAGGTGGGAGCATGGAGCTGTAAAATGCGGGGGTCGACGGCTCTTGCAACGGCAAGAGCGCTGGCGGGCACTTTAGCCAGCAGCCTCGCATTGTCGGTAGCCCTGCGACCCGAGGAATCGCTATGTGTGGCCTCCCGACAGCTGGGTGATTTGGCTAAAACCGCCAGAAGCAGTCCTGGAACTACCAAAAGAGGCCTGAAAAATCATCGGAAATGCCTTATACCCAATAAATATGGGGGCTAATAGCTATAAATACAATAGCATGCAACAACTTTTCTAGACTGCTAGAGCGCTATCTCTTTGCGCCACGGCTTTGCGCCATCTCATGGTGATGGTTGGCAATGTGAAAGGTGTCGGTACAGGCCTACTTCAGCGTCGCCAGATAGGCAATCAGGTCAGCCCGTTCCAGGGAATTTTCAACCTCGAAGCCCATGCGCTGGCCGGGCACCAGCTCTTCCGGGTCGCCCAGCCACGCATTAAGTGTTTGCGGTGTCCAGCGCAGACGTGACGCGGCTAACTCGCTGGAGTATTTGTAGCCCGGCAAGCTGCCCACCCTGCGCCCCACCACGCCGCGATGGGCTGGGCCTATCTTGTTGCTGTCAATCGCGTGGCAGGCGGTGCAGTGCTGCTGGTACAAAGCCGCGCCCTTTTGCGAATCACCGGGCGGCGGGCTAACCCACTCACGCGCGGGTGCAGGCACGCCCTGGGCAAGCGCCATAACGCTGAGTGCGCAGCCCAGCAGTGTGGAAGCAGATCGGATCAATGAAGGCATAACTTGGTTCATGCAATGCTATACGGCTCATATTTCCGGCTTGGATTCACTCTTTTGAAAAAAAATTTTATCAATTCGGCGAAGTTTGAATCCGAATGCTATCCAGCGTCGTATCACCCTCAGATACATCTGATGACATCCTTCTAAACCCGATTCTTACCAACTACTGGAGCCCCATGAAAATAAATCTTGCAACCACTTTAATAGCCGCCAGTGCAGCCGCTTTTTGCGCCGGCGCACAAGCTGAAACCGGCAAACTGCTGTTGACAGGTGGTGTGAGCAGCATTGACGGAGCTGCTGGCGGCGGCTTGACGCCTTGGGCCGTGATTGGCAGCAACGCCACTGATGGTGAAATTGGCGGCTCGGCATTCATCACAAACGCGGGCACCAAAGACTACGGCCTGAATATTTATGGCGCAGCCATCGGCATCAATGACCGGTTTGAACTGTCGGTTGCGCAGCAAGACTTTGACACACGGGGTACGGGTACTGCGCTGGGTTTGCCCGGCTTGCGATTGAAGCAAACCATTGTTGGCGCCAAGGTGCGTGTGGCGGGTGACGCTATTCTGGACAGCGATAACCTGATGCCGCAAATAGCGGTTGGCTTGCAACACAAAACACTGGGCTCCACCGGGCTTGACGCTACGCTCAACGCGCTGGGTGCCAAGCGCAACGGTACTGATTTTTACGTCAGTGCCACCAAGTTATTTCTTAGCCAAAGCCTGCTGGTCAATGGTACGCTGCGCGCCACCAAGGCCAATCAAAACGGTTTACTAGGCTACGGCGCCACACTGGGCGGCAGCGAAAACAGCTATAGCGTGCAACCTGAATTTTCAATCGGTTATCTGGTCACCAAAAACGTTGTGGTTGGCGCTGAATACCGTTTCATGCGAAACAAGCTGGAAAAAGCAGGTGCTGCGGCTGGCTTGGGTAATGGCCTGCGGTCTGAAGACTGGAAAGACATTTTCATCGCTTGGGCGCCGACCAAAAACCTCTCGTTGACCCTGGCCTATGTTGACCTGGGTGTGATCGTGCCGGCTACCACTGCCAGCCGCAAGCAGACCGGTTACTACCTGTCGGCACAAGTTGCTTTCTAAATACAAATCTTCAAATTTTCAAAAATAAATCATGAAAAAAACCCTCATATCCCTCATCCTTGGCGCATCAAGCCTGTTATTTGCAGGTGCAGCACTGGCTCAAACCATGGCCGCCAAAGACGATCAGCTCTACAAAGCCTTCGGTGAAAAAGCGGGTCTGGTCGTATTGATGGACGACTTTATGGTGCGGCTGCTGGCCGATGCACGTACAGGCCCGCACTTCAAACCCGCCAACCAGCAGCGCGTTAAAGAACAACTGGTTGACCAGCTGTGTTCACTTAGCGGTGGACCCTGCGTGTACAAAGGTGCGGATATGCAGAGCTCGCACGCCAATCTCGATATTAAAAAGTCAGACTTTCATGCATTGGTAGAAGTGTTGCAAGCCAGCATGGATGCCAAAGGCATTTCGTCACGCAAACAAAACGAAATGCTGGCCTTGCTGGCACCGATGAACCGTGACATCATCACACCCAAGTAAATGCCCAAGTAAACTGGAATCGCCCACTTTGCAAAGCCTACCCGTCATGAAAAAATCCCTGCTGATAATTACTTTTTCAACGATTGCGATGGCTGCCTCAGCAGGCAGTTTGTCGGTCTCGGTGATCGACAAAGACGGCAAGCCCGTGCCTGATGCCGTGGTGGTTGTCATGCCCGCCAACAAATCTGTGCAGCCCAAAACGCCGCTACCCCTGCAGGCGGCCATCAACCAGGAAAAGATGCAATTCATACCTGCCGTCACCTTGGTGCCAATTGGCGCAAAAGTACGATTTTCCAACAGCGACCCGTGGGACCACCACGTGCGTTCATCGCCTGCCGGCATGAGCCAGTTCAACGCCACCAATGTGGGCTTTGAGCTGCGTCTGGAAGGCAAGCCAGATGGCAAACCCGCCAAGACAAGCGACATCACGATGGACAAACCCGGCGTGATGGGTGCAACCCTGCTGGGCTGCTTTATTCACGGATCAATGCGCGGGTACGTTTACGTCAGCGATTCACCCTGGGCTGTCAAAACCGGCGCAAATGGTATAGCTACTTTTGATGATTTGCCTGACGGCATAGCGCAGGTCAAGCTGTGGCAAGCCGACCAGTTGATTGACGTGCCACTACAGTCCACCACGATTGGTGCAGCCGCCGCAAAAAGCACCTTTCAATTAACGGTGGTGCCGCGCCGGGTGCGCGCGCCTGTCACAACACCTCAGAATACTTATTAGCAAGGCGGCTAGGATGTACCGTCTGCCCACGTGTCTCCAATTCACATGGCTCAGCGTTAATAGGATGGGCAGCACTTTTAACCGTGGCACCTTTGTATAACGACCTTCCATAAAAAAGTTGCCCACGAGAACATACAGCCCCATCGCACGCATCGCCCTGGCAAAAGCTATTGCAGCTTACAAGTCTTGATGTCTTATAGGCTTGATGGGTGCCATCAGGTACTAAAAGCATGGCGTCCCGAACGCCTAATCACTGTCTTGCATTGCGCACATTTGGCGGTAACTGCACCGGGTAGCTGCATCTGAATGGATTGATGTCCAGCCCGCCTCTCCTTGTGTAACGCGCATACACCGACAGCTTGATGGGTTTGCAGCGCGTCCACACATCCATAAAAATGCGTTCAACGCACTGCTCATGAAACTCGTTGT
>JAYVPR010000106.1:0-2383 GCA_043757245.1 Polaromonas sp.
CTTGAGGTTCAGATCGAGGCTCAATGTAGCTTGTTTCATGAGCTGTACTTTCTCAAGCCGGGCTTGCAGCTACCCTACAACTGCCGGAGTTATGCAGAGCTTCCCTAGCGCGATTCAGTGCGGTTCATGTGAATATCTAGAGAGTCCGGAAGCGAACAACATCAGACTCAGATCGTCAATTTTTTGGAGCAAGATAACAATCACTTTTAATATTGGTATCGGAATTCGTCTATTGTTAATATTTCAGTAGATTTGAGATAAATTTGACATTGATCACGCGATGTAGGCATAGAAGTGGGGCCGCACAAGGTAAACTAATCTTGTTGGTGCTCGCGGCGTTGCTCATACGCTGCAGTTCAACGGGAAGCAGGAGGGCGCGTCGTTCACGGCAGACCTAATCTGCGCTGCCCCCGCAACGGTAAGTGGAAGAGCCTGTTAGCTTCATGGGCTCCGCTTCTATCACAGCCACTGAGCGTTTTGAGGACGCGCTTGGGAAGGCGATGGAGGTTTTCCATAAGCCCGGATACCGGCCAACAAAGCAGCTGCACGCTTGAGTGCAGCTGTAACGCCCATGCGCTGTCGGGGAAGACGGTGAAGGTTTTTTTGTTGATTGCTACTCATGCGGTTTGAAAAATGAGCGACTTGCAAGCGTGAATACCGTCTGCCCAGTCATTTTGATCGCCGCGCCCGCGTCGGGTCAAGGCAAGACCACCATTACTTCAGCGTTGGCACGTCTGCACACGCGCTTGGGGCGTCGTGTGCGGGTATTCAAGTGTGGCCCGGATTTTCTGGATCCATACTGGCATACGTTAGCCAGCGGAGCACCGGTGCATCAGCTCGATTTATGGATGACCGGTGAGGCCGATTGCAGAGAGCGCCTGGCGATAGCAGCAGCCGAGGCGGACCTGATTTTGGTGGAAGGCGTGATGGGCCTGTTTGATGGCGAGTCTAGCGCTGCTGACCTGGCGCAGAAGTTTGGATTGCATGTATTGGCCGTGGTGGACGCCTCCGGCATGGCCGGTACCTTTGGTGCCTTGGTGTTTGGTCTCCAGCATTACCGTATCGGCATGCCCTGGGCAGGTGTGCTGGCCAACCAAGTGGCCAGCGAGCGCCATGCGCGTATGTTGCGGGATAGCCTGCGTGAGCCGACCCAGTGGCTAGGGGCGGTCATGCGTAACGCTGCCATGAATCTGCCAGCGCGACACTTGGGCCTGACGGTGGCCAGCGAAGTCGGGGATGCTTTGGAGCGACTGGATGTCGCCGCCGACGCGCTGGCTTCAACGCCGTTGGGACAAATGACGCTGACCGATTTGAAGCGCTGGGACGTGCAGTTTGAACGGCCCGATGCAGTCCATTCATTCACCGCGCGGCCCCTGGCGGGTCACACCATCGCTGTGGCGCGGGATGCAGCTTTCTGTTTCATTTACGCTGCCAACCTGGATTGCCTGCGTGCGCTGGGCGCTCTCATCACCTTTTTCTCGCCACTGAGGGACAACGCTTTACCCATCTGTGATGCCGTGTGGATTCCGGGTGGTTACCCTGAACTTCACGCCGTCACTATTGCATCCAATTCAGGGATGCGTACTAGCTTGGCTAAACATGTGGCAGATGGTAAGCCAGTGTGGGCCGAGTGCGGGGGAATGATGTCGCTGTTTGAAACCCTGATCACCGCAAACGGTCAGCACCATGCGCAATGGGCTGTTTTGCCAGGTGAGGTCACGATGCAAAAACGTCTGGCGGGCCTTGGCATGCAGCAGTTGCGTCTGGCGTCTGGCCTGCTACGTGGCCATACTTTCCATTACTCCACGACGGCGACGACCCTGGAGGCCACAGCTCGCACCTCGCGTCCGCATACCGAGCCGATGCCCGACGCTGGCGAGCCGCTTTGGGTGCAGGGTGCTGTGCGTGCCAGTTATTTCCATGCGTGGTTTCCGTCATGCCCATCCGCTGTCGTGGAACTTTTTTCTCGGACGACAGAATGATGTATGGGCCGGACATCCTGCAGCCCGGCCGCGCCGAACGATGGGGTCGCCACTGCGGATAAACATATGCTGGACTGGATGGAAACGGATATTGCGGAAGCTTTGGCGAAATGACGACGAGCATTGCCCGCAGCGAACTGATCTTGGGCGGTCAGAAAAGTGGCAAGTCGCGCCGCGCCGAGCTGCTGGCGCGCGCCTGGCTTGATGCCTCCAGCCAGCACCGTGCGGTTCTGATTGCCACTGCACAACCGTGGGACGAAGAGATGCGCCAGCGAATCGTACGCCACCAATTGGACCGCGCCGAGCGCGTTCCGCGCATGACCACGGTGGAGGAGCCTATGGCACTGGCCGAAGCCATTAGCCACCACAGTACAGTCCAGGCTTTGGTGGTGGCCGATTGT
>JAYVPR010000107.1:0-2378 GCA_043757245.1 Polaromonas sp.
GTGCGCCTGAGATTGGCCGACGATAAATTGAGAACCAGTGCTATAGACCATGTGAATGCAAATACAACAGCATGAACCATCACCTGATATTGTGTGATGTACGCCTGTTTGTGTTCAACGAATGAAAATATGACAAAAGACACCAACACACCACCGACAGTACCCGCGGTCGCCAAACGCCAGTCAGTGACAAGGTAATAAATCAGTACCATGGATGCCATCGTGGCCAGCCACACGGGGCTGCCCTGATTGCATAAATACATCCAGCTGAAAAAAACAGGCAACTCTAGCCAGAAGACGATGCTGAAAACGCGCTGAGTCAGTAGGCTGTCGGGGTCGCCGCAGATACGTCGGGTCATCAAAATGAATCCCAAAATGCTGGCGACAGCGCGCAGGTACAAATTCTCATAAGGCTGCGGCAGCCAGACTGACCAGATCCAGGCAAATAGAGCATTACCTAAAAAAATCGACAAACCCAACCACCAGATCCGCTTGGACGATGGGTGCAAAATAGGCTCTAGGGGTGCATGAATTAATTCGTCGCGAATCCATTGCAGCACAGGGTGCTTGGTAAACCATATTTTTGAGCGAATGCTGGTCAAGCTAGGCCCCCTGAGTTGTTGGCTCAAAACAAGGTAATGATGTTTTCGACATGCATGTATTGTCCTTTTTCTTTACACCGTTAATTCATGCATCTACCTGCTA
Source organism: Polaromonas sp. (assembly GCA_043757245.1). GTDB lineage: Bacteria > Pseudomonadota > Gammaproteobacteria > Burkholderiales > Burkholderiaceae_C > Polaromonas. The sequence continues at coordinate 706 of JAYVPR010000107.1, forward strand.
ACTTTGACAGTGTGAGCGTTGATGGCGTGGTCACTGACTGGCTTTCTTCGCTTCGCGAGTTTGCTGTGGAGGCTTTGCTGGTGCTGGGGCCTGATCCATTTGGCGGGCAAGACGACCGGTTGGTGCTGGCGCTGCACCCGCCGATGTTGCTGCAGGCGGCTGATGCACTGGCCGAAAGCCGGGACTTTGGCGCGCCCTGGCGCGACTCTGACGCACCACTCGTGGCCTGGCAAGACATCTCTACCTCGGCGTTTGACCATGGCAGTCGCTGGCGCAGGCTGTGGCTTGGCCATGGCTACCAGAGTGTGGTGCGGATTGCTTTCCCCCTGACAGTGAGCCGGGCCTTTGAGTGTTACATGTTCAGCCCGCGCCAGTGGCATGACCGGACCGAGGCCGCGCAACTGGTCTGGTCAGCACTCAATATCTGGCCACTGCTCAAGCGCGCTCTGGCCGAAGCGCGCAGCCCGCTCAGCCCGCGCGAGCTCGAATGCCTGAGCATGGCTTTCCAGGGCGCAACGGCCCGCGAGACAGGCGACCGGCTGTTTTGCAGCGAGCGCACCATTAACTTTCACTTGGCCAACGCCATGGCGCGGCTCAAAGTGGACAACAAGCTGGCGGCGATTCAGCGTGCCTGCTGGTTTGGCTTGATCTGACCTGTAGTCACTTGCCGTCCTCCTACTGGAAAACCTCTAGTCAGCGCAGCTGGGCAAGTGGGTAAAGCTGTTGATAATGCGGGCACATGACCTTTCTGGCACTTGACGTTGGCAACACCCGCCTGAAATGGGCGCAATACGATTCCCCTGCAGCGGGCGCGCGCTTGCTGGCGCAGGGCGCAGTGTTCCTGGAGAACATCGACAAGCTGGCTGAGGGTGAGTGGGGCAGCATGGCAGCCCCCGGCAGAATTCTGGGTTGTATCGTGGCGGGCGACGCCATCAAGCGCCGCGTCATTGAACAGCTAGAACTGTGGGACGTGGCGCCGAACTGGGTGATTTCCAGCCCACAGGAAGCAGGCGTGACCAATGGCTATGAGCACCCTGCGCGGCTGGGTGCAGACCGCTGGGTGGCGGTAATTGGTGCATGGCACCGCCTGATGTCGCGCGGTTTGCGCAAACCCTGCATTGTGGTGATGGTGGGCACAGCCGTCACGGTTGAAGCGATTGATGCGCAAGGCAGGTTTTTGGGCGGCATCATTCTGCCGGGCCACGGCATCATGCTGCGTGCGCTTGAATCAGGCACCGCTGGCCTGCACGTGCCCACGGGTGAGGTCTGCGATTTCCCGACCAACACCAGCGACGCGCTGACCAGCGGCGGTACGTTTGCAATCGCCGGGGCTGTGCAGCGCATGGTCGACAACGTCAGCCGTCACTGCGGCCAGGTACCCGAATGCATCATGACGGGCGGCGCGGGCTGGAAGATGGCCCCCAGCATGTCAGTCAGCGTCGAGCTGGTTGAAAGCCTGATATTTGACGGCCTGCTGGAAATTGCGCAGCGGCGATTTGCCAGTTGATGGAAATTTTAGTGCTCCTGATTCAGGAGCTGCTCGCGCACGTATTTATTGGCTTGGAGCTCAAAAAGATACCTAAAAAAGGTCGAAAAGGCCCTGAAGTGTCAAAACAGCTCTTTTAATTGTATTAGGGCAGTAGCGAACTCGCGAAGGGGGTTAGGCAAGATAG
>JAYVPR010000108.1:0-2366 GCA_043757245.1 Polaromonas sp.
GGATGGGGTGGATTGTGCATACGAGTCATGTCAAACCTCAATCATTTCAGTGATAGTCCAGATAATCTACCAGCACGGCATCCTCACCCTCAAAAGTAAAAACCACGCGCCAGTTCCCGGTCACAGTGAGCGCCCAATGCCCTTTCATGTCGCCTTTTAATGGATGCAAATTCCACGAAGGTGCAGACAGGTCGTCAGGCCTTACCGCTTGGTCAAGAGTTGCCAACTGAAGGCGCAGCTTGGCGGCATGAGCCGCTTGAATTCCGGCTTTGCTGCCCGACTCGAAAAATCGCTGCAAGCCTTTGTGACGGAAACTTTTGATCATTTTTCATCATTGTAGTGTGTAGCGCATCAGGCTACAAATTTAAACCTCAAAATCTTGCGAACTTGAGTCCAAGCCCACTCTAAGCATTTTCATCAAAGCAAACCGCTATAAATTCAGGAGCTACTCACGCCCATATCCATTAGCCTAAAGCCAAAAAACATACCTAAAAACGAGAAAAACAGGCTCAAAAAACTAAAACAGACCCCAAACCCGCACTTCAAGCCTTCAAATACTCCCCCTTCGTCCCCAGCCACCGCAATACATGCCGCTCTGCCAGCGCCGCATGCTTGTCCAGCATCACAGGTGCCAACGCCCGCGCCCAGGCAAGCCACTCGCTATCAACTGCCAGGTCAGCAAACCGCAGCAAAGGCGCGCCCGACTGGCGTGCGCCTAAAAATTCGCCGGGTCCACGAATCTCTAGGTCACGACGCGCAATTTCAAAGCCGTCATTGGTCTCAGCCATCGCCTTGAGCCGCGCCTTGGCGGTGTCCCCCAGCCGCTCAGCATCGCCAGTGGCATAGAGCAGCACACAGGCCGATGCGGCTGCACCGCGCCCGACACGGCCACGCAACTGATGCAATTGACTCAGGCCAAATCTTTCCGAATGTTCAATCACCATCAGCGATGCGTTGGGCACATCCACCCCGACTTCAATAACGGTGGTGCTAACCAGCACGGCCATCACGCCGTCGTTGAACAAGCTCATCACCGCTTTTTTCTCGGCCACAGGCATGCGCGAATGCAGCAGGCCAACCAGTACGCCCGGCAGAGAGGCACTCAGCGCTTCATGTGTCTCGGTGGCATTGGTCAAATCCAGCATTTCACTTTCTTCAATCAGCGGGCAAACCCAGTACACCTGGCGGCCCTCGGCAATCTGGCTGCGGATGCGCTCGATCACTTCTCCCCGCCTGCTGTCGTTGACTACTTTGGTCACGATGGCAGTGCGGCCAGGTGGCAGTTCGTCAATCGTCGATACATCCAGGTCGGCGTAGTAGCTCATGGCCAGTGTGCGGGGAATGGGCGTGGCGGTCATCATCAGCAGATGCGGCTCCTGCGTCAAAGCTCCCTCCCCCGAGTGGGGGAGGGTCGGGGTGGGGGCGGGCCCATGAATCGCCAATGGTGCAACGCTGGCTTTGCTCCGCAAAGCCAGCCTTTGCGCCACACCAAAACGGTGCTGCTCGTCAATGATGGCCAAAGCAAGATTTTTAAACACCACCTTGTCCTGAATCACCGCATGTGTGCCCACCACCAAACCCGCTTCACCGCTGGCAATCATACCGAGCGCTTCGCGCCGCTCTTTGGCTTTTTGACTGCCCGTGAGCCACGCGGTTTTGATACCCAACGGCTCCAGCCAGGTGATGAGTTTTCTGAAATGCTGTTCTGCCAAAATTTCCGTTGGCGCCATCAGCGCGCATTGCCAGCCAGCGTCCATACAGCGGGCAGCTGCGAGCGCAGCCACCACAGTCTTGCCCGAACCTACATCACCCTGTAGCAGGCGGTGCATGGGCACGTTTTTTTGCAGGTCTGCATGAATTTCTGCGCCGACGCGCTGCTGCGCCTGAGTCAAATCAAACGGCAAACTGGCCAGCAGTGCGTCGTAGAGTTTCGTCGGGCTGTTCAAGGAGGGTGCGCGCATCGCAGCGCGCACGCGCCGGGCTTGGTGTTGCGACAGTTGCTGGGCCAGCAGTTCTTCAGCTTTCAGGCGCTGCCAGGCGGGGTGACTGTGGTCTTCAAAGGTGGCCAACGCTACATCGGGCGTGGGGTGGTGCAAAAACTGTAGCGAATCACGCATATTCCACATGGCTCGCGGCAGTTTTTTACTTAAAAATGATGTCGGTATGGTTTCACTCAAGTCAGCCTGAGCCACGCCGCCCAGTACCGCCTTGCGCAAGTAAACCTGCGGCAAACCGGCCACAGTCGAGTAAATCGGTGTGAGTGCGCCTGGCAGCTCACCGCCAGCCAATTTAAAACTGGGATGCACCATTTCACGATGGATAAAACCGCCACGCAGCTCACCCCGCGCTCTGACGCGCGCGCCCAC
>JAYVPR010000109.1:0-8686 GCA_043757245.1 Polaromonas sp.
ATCACCCGTATCAAACCCGGCGCGGTACGTATTGTCAAAGCAGACGACACCGAAGAGTTTGTCTTTGTAGCGGGCGGTTTGCTTGAAGTACAGCCCAACGCCATCACGGTACTGAGCGACACCGCGATTCGCGGTAAAGACCTGGATGAAGCCAAGGCAACCGCAGCTAAAGCTGCCGCCGAAGAAGCGCTTAAAAATGCAAAAGGCGATATCGACATCGCCATGGCGCAATCTGAACTTGCCGTGATGGCTGCCCAGATCGCAGCACTGCGCAAATACCGCCAGAAAAAATAATTCTCCATCAAGTGTGCGCCCAGCGCACACTTGATGTCGATTTGTACCGTTTTCTGTGACTGTACGGGTACATCGCAACCTATACTCATTTGCTGCAACTTAAAGTGTCTGCTTCGGGTAGATAGTTGGTAGGTATTTGCGTACTGACATCGCCTGACTCAATTGCAAAATTTATTGTCATAAGCGATGCGCCCCCATGAAATCTGAAGTCAAAGTACTGTTGCTGGGTTTTGCGCCTTTTGAAAAATCAACATTTGAGTCTTTTTTCAAGTTGGTCGGGCGCAGGGACACGCTGTATAAAATTGTGCCGGACGTCGCTCAAGCGCAAGTGCTGATGGTCAACTGCGACAACCCGACGGCCGTACAGTGGGCTAATGCGTCTGTATCGCCGCCGCAAAAAGCGTTGTTCATTGGCGCCCCCGATCCATCGGGTAAATGGCCGGCAGCACCCAGACCCATCAAACTGACGGCTGTGTTGGGTCTGCTGGACGTGCTAACCATGGCAAACAAGCCGGTTGCCCAGCAAAGTGCGCCCGTGCGGGCTGAGGCCTCAATCATGGCTGTGCCTGTCGCTGCGGCTGTAACTGTCAGGTCTGTACCCGCTTCAATCCGTAGTGGTTCTGTCCGCCAGGGTTCAGGCGGCAAAGGCGTCAGTGATTTTGCGGCATCCAGCTTCCTGGGCTTGGGTACTGCACCTGCACCGCTAACTTCAGCGCAGCAATTCGATGATATTTTGGTGGTCGATGACAGCGATATTGCCCTGAAATTCATGCGAAACAGACTGACCCGCTATGGTTTTCGTGCTGAACTCGTTAAAAGTGGGGAGGAAGCCCTGACCCGTGTCGCGACCGAAAGCTATAAATTTGTTTTTCTGGATGTGATGATGGAGGGTCTGGACGGCTACCAGACCTGCCGCGCCATCAAGCAGCGCAAATACATATCGGCCAAGCCGCCCATTGTTGTCATGCTGACCAGCAGAGGCGGCAGCATTGACAAAATTCGAGGGGGCTTGGCGGGATGTGATGCTTATTTGACCAAACCCCTCAATGAGGCTGAGCTGCTCAAAGTGCTGTCAAAACACGATGCGCAGGTAGAAAGAAGCTTTCGTGACACAAACATGGGTGGAAGCGGCTTGAGTTCGTTGAGCTCCCAGTAATCCGTTGCCAAAGCCACAAGTTTTTTGGGTTTTTGCAACCTGCAATCTGCAATCTGCTACTTGTCTTCTAGGACTTTCTCATGAGCAAAATTCTTATCGTTGATGACTCACCCGTCGATGTTCAAAACCTGCAAAATATTTTGTTGGATGCTGGACATATGGTCACAGTCGCCACCTCAGGCGCAGATGGCGTGGCCAAAGCCAAAGCCAGCCCGCCCGACATCATCATGATGGATGTCAACATGCCAGGGCTGGACGGTTTTTCTGCTGCACGCCAACTGACACAAGATGCTGGCACCAAAGGCATTCCGGTTGTTTTTGTCACTGGAAAAGACCAAAAGGCCGACCGTGTGTTTGCACAGATGCTTGGCGCCAAGGGTTTTGTGACCAAGCCCTACACTGCAGACCAGATTCTGGCGCAACTTTAAACTCACGACATGCTGGATTTGCAGCCAGAAGGTGGTGACACGGCTCAACCCGCAGGTCCTGCAAGCAAACTTTTGGCGCAGGGTGTGCAGTGTGGAAAGCATTTGCTGGCCTTTAACTTTGACTGGGCGCGCCAGATTGTTGATGAGTTTGACCTGGTGCCCTTACCGCGTGCCCCGGCCTGGGTGCTGGGTGCCGTTAACGTCAATGGCCTGATCGTTCCAGTTGTCGATATTGACAACTACTTTTCTGAAAACACCACTCCTGCGCAATTGCAGCGCGGCCAGCGCTTGCTGCTGGGGGGCGTGCAGGCTGAAGATGCTGAGAATGCTTTGGCCATTGTGTTTTCACATACCCCGGCACAGCTTGAATACGAGGCTCAGCCCCTGACAGGTCATGAGGTTTTGCCTGCGCGCTTGCAAGAGGTCTGCAAAGGTGTTGCCATTGACGGGCAGGGCAAGCCCTATATTGAAATTGATCCACAACGGCTGATGAACGCCCTGGCGGCTGAACTGTCGATTATTTGAACTCGTGAAATTTTGAACGTATGAATTGTAGGAGATAAAAAATGCATATTCGCCAAAAAATGCTGCTCGGCGCTGCTGTGTTGACGCTTGCCCCGGTCGCCTTGACCTCGTTGCTGATCTGGCAGGGCGCGACGTCACTGGCTTCAGAAACGGTGGGCTCGCAGGTACGTACCCAGCTGGTGTCGCTGCGTGACACCAAGCGCCAGCAGGTCAGCGACGAGCTGAATGACCGTGTGACATCACTCCAGGTTTTGGCGGCGCAGGGCTCCACGATTGATGCCTACAAGCAATTCAAAGGCAGCTTTTATGCTGCGGGTAAAGAGCTGTCAAAAACCATTGAAACCAGTCAGGCCACTAAAAACCTGAATGATTACATGGGCCTGTACTTCAACAATGAGTACATCAAACGCAATCCAGTTGCGGCACCTTCACTGGCAAAAGCCGTGGCTGCGTTAGATGCGAATGCCATTGCGTTGCAAACCGTGTTTATTGTGGACAACCCGAACTCTGTCGGTTTGAAGGAGCAACTGGATGCGCCCCCCGTCGATTTTGCGTACGGCCGCACGCATGCCCAATTTCACCCAGGATTTGAAAGGGCGCAAAAACTGTCGGGCTATTACGACTTGTTCATGATCGACACCGATACCGACACCGTTATTTATACGACGTTCAAGGAGCTTGACTTTGCCACCAGACTTTCGGGTGATGGCATTGCATCCAAAACCAAGCTGGCTGAAGCCTATCTGAAAATGAAAGAGGCCAAAACGGATGCTGCTTACATGAGCGACTTTGCGCCGTATCTGGCTTCTTATGACGACCAGGCGGCTTTTGTTGCAGTCCCGATTTACGACGGCATCAAGCAAATTGGCGTGCTTGCCATGCAGTATCCGATTGACAAGTTGACTGACACCATGAATGCCCACAAGGCCTGGAAATCGATTGGCCTGGGTGATACCGGCGATATTTATATTGTTGGCAATGACAAGTTGATGCGTACCAATGCGCGCTATCTGCTTGAAGACAAAGCTTCATTTGTCACATCCATGGGTGACAAACTGGATGCCCGCTCAAAAAGCTTGCTCGACAAGAAAAATACAACGATTGGACTGGTCAAGGACGATTCCGACGCCATTCGCCCTGCCCTTGAAGGGAAAGACGGTGTCGTTGATTTTGTCGATTACCGGGGTCTTGCCTCCATTGGTGCTTATGCACCCATCAGGGTGCAAGGGTTGAACTGGGGCATTGTGGCCAAAATCAATGAAGCTGAGGCCAATCAGCCCATTGCCGACTTGAATAATTCGTCTTTGCTGCGCGCCTTGTTGATTGCCCTTGCTGTGGTGGTCTTTGCGGGTATTGCCGTGACTATTTTTCTGCGCCAGTTCCTGTCACCGATTGCCAAACTGTCTGATACGGTGAAGGCGGTTGCAGGCGGGGAAACCACAGCGCGAAGCCAACTGACTGCGAAAGATGAAATCGGTGATCTGGGTCGCGCGTTCGACAACCTGCTCGACGAACGAAATGCGGCTCTGGCAAAAGCAACACTCGAAAACGAAAACATCAACGACTCTGCCATCGGGTTGTTGCAAGGCGTGTTCCAGTTGTCCAATAAGGATTTGACAGTAAGAGCGCCTGTGACGGAAGACATTGTGGGGACGATTTCAGCTTCCGTTAACCAGCTGGCAGACGAAATTGGCAGCACGCTGGCAGACGTGCGCGATGTTGCCAATGAGGTGCGCCAAACTTCTGCATCGTTGCAAGAGCAGTCACGCTTTGTGGAAAACGCCGCGCTGCGCGAGCGCGAATCGCTTGACTCGATGTCTGAAACTCTGGGTCGTGCGACCCAGCAGCTCACCGACGTGGCCCAACTCTCAGGCGCGTCAAGTACCACAGCGCTTAAAACGGCCAAAGCCACCCAGGCTGCGCAAACAGCGGTGGAGGGCACGGTGCGTGGTATGGATGCCTTGCGCGAATCGATTTCTGAAACTGAAAAACGTTTCAAGCGTCTGGGTGAACGCTCGCAAGAGATTTCAAGCGCGGTGGCACTGGTCAACACCATTTCTGAACGCACGCACGTGTTGTCGCTTAATGCGTCCATGCAGGCGGCAACCGCTGGTGAGGCCGGACGTGGTTTTGCGGTGGTGGCGCAGGAGGTGCAACGCCTGTCAGACAGCTCACGCCAGGCAACGGCGCAGATTTCCCAACTGGTGGCCAACATTCAAGCCGAGACGAATGAAACCCTGTTGACCATGAACCGCCTGATCAGCGACGTGGTGGCTCAAACCGAGCTGGCGCGCCTGGCGGGTCATGAAATGACGCAATCGCAAACGGCCACCACCGAGCTGGTGGCTCTCGTACAGCAGATCGCCGCGTTTTCAACCCAGCAAGAGGCGCTGGCGGTTGCACTGCAGCAAAACGTGCTGGACATCAACGACACCAGCAACCTGACCAGCTCTGCGATTGCCCAGCAATCGCAAGCCACACAAACACTGGTGATGTACGCCGGGCGCCTGACGGATGCGGTGGGGCAGTTCACCTTGCCTGATGCCAACGTCAAGTCCTGATCTTCCCACCGGGTATCGTTTGTGAAACTCAATGACTTGCTGGACATGCTGCGCGCCGAGTTCGCACTCGACGTGGCAGCAACCCACAGCACGCTGAACCAGTGGCAGGCCAGCCCTGACAGCCTGCCCGTCACATTGCCCGACATGCTGTCTTTTCTGGACCGCTCGGCTGAGGTGGTGCAGATTGTGGGGATGCAGGGATTGGCTGGTTTTTTGCAGCAGGTTCGCAGTTTTTCAGAATTGATCAGTAGTCCTGACACGACGTTTTCACCACCAGGAGCCGCTGGTTTTACCCGCGTTGCCAGCCTGAAGTGGCTGGCAAGCTGGCCTGAAAAAGCCTCCGCTTACATGGACATGCCAGCAGAGCCGCAAGCTGTCGAAGCCATCGCCAAATACCTGTACCGTTGTCCGTTAAAGCCCGACACAGACGCGGTGCTTGCGCTGGCGGCATTGCTGGCCGTCAAGCCCAGCCTGCCCACTGACGACCCAGACGCTGCGCCCCTTGAGCAGGCCCGAGATGAAGACGTGCTTCTGCCAACACAAGATGTGGACAATGATTTGCTGCAGGCTTTGCTGGTGGATGCGCCGCAGCAGCTTGAGCAGCTGGAAGCAGCGCTGCAAAGCTGGGCATCCGGGCGGGCAACACCTGCCGGGATGCAGGAGGCCCAGCGCATCGCCCACACCTTCAAAGGCAGCGGCAGCATCATTGGTTTGCCGGGCATTGGCCGCATGGCCCATCGGCTGGAAGACATTCTGGAATACGCGCTGGAGGCAACCAGGCGCAATGAGTCCGTCAACCCGGCCATGGCACGGGACAGCCTGCGTGCCGTGCTCAGCTTGCAGCAAATGGTGGCTTATTTGCAGGGCGAAGAAGCCGCGCCACAAGATGCCAAAAGCGTGTTGCAGCGCCTGCTCGACTGGGTGCAGTGGATTCGGGATGGCGAGGCTCAAACCGCACAGCCCAAACCACTGGCAGGCAGCGCAGCCATCAACTTGCATCCAGACGCTGCCAGTGCAACGCCTGTGGGAACAGATGCCGATGCTGCACCGCAAGCCCTGGTGCAACTGCCAGCTGCTGACAGTGCCACGCTGCGCGTTGGGGTTGACCGCCTGAGCCGGATGCTCAGGCGTGCCGGTCAATCGATTGTGCAAAGCCAGCGCCTGTCGCAATTGCTGGTCAGTGCCAATGACCGGCTGGATGCGGTGGTACGCAGCCAAATAATACTGACACAACGGTTGCGTCAGCTGGAGGCCATTGTCGGCAGCCAGGCGGTGGCCCTGCGAGAGCAGCAAAAAGAAGGCGATTTTGACCCGCTGGAAATGGATCGTTACGACGCGCTGCATCTGCTGTCACGTGCCATCACGGAGGCAGTACAAGACGGCCAGGAGCTGGTGCAACAAGCTCAAACTGACACCGGCAACGCCGCTACCGTGCTGCGCGATGAGGGTTACGCGCTGATTGACCAGCACCGCGAGATGCTGGCGGCGCGGTTGATTCCTGCCAAAACCATGGTGCCGCGCCTCAAACGCAACGTGGCGCAAACCGCCAGCACAACCGGCAAGCAGGTGGTGCTGCAGATTGTTGGCGACGCCGTCATGATGGATGCTGACGTGCTGACCCGCCTGACCGACCCCTTGCTGCATTTGCTGCGCAACGCGGTCGACCACGGCATCGAAACGCCAGAAGAACGCCAAGCCCAGGGCAAGCCTGTGCAAGGCACCGTCACGGTGGCTTTCAAACGGGTCGGCCAGGAAATTGAGATTGTGGTCAGCGACGATGGGCGCGGCCTGGACCTGGCCCGCATCGCTGAAAAAGCCGTGGCTTTTGGCCTGATTGCACACGGCACAAGTTTGAGCGAGTCCGAGCTGCGGCGCATGATTTTGCGCCCCGGCTTCAGCACGCGCGACCGGGTGACCGAGGTCTCGGGCCGCGGCGTGGGCATGGATGTGGTCAATGACCGCATTCATGCGCTTAAAGGCCGTCTGGACATTGGCAGCACAACTTTTGCGGGCAGCCGTTTTACCCTGCATGTGCCAGTTTCCAGCGGCGTGGCGCATGCACTGTTGGTGCAGTGCGCGCAAGAAAGCGTGGCTTTGTCAACCGACCAGGTGGTGGTGGTGTTGCCTGCCGGGCAGGCCGAACTGATGCGTGATGGTGAGCAGCTCATGCTGACGCATGATGGCCAGCAATACCCTGCCTTTGTGCTGTCGCAATGGCTCGGCTTTGAAGAAACCGCCGCTTTAAGCCTGGCTGATGCCGCGCTCCGCTTGCCCGTCCTGGTCAAGGGTGCTGAAGGCACCATTGCCCTGCTGGTGGATGCGGTTATTGACTCGCGTGAACTGATTTTGCAGGGCATTGGCCACTTGGCCCGGCGCATCCGGGGCGTGGCAGGTGGGGCTTTGCGCGCCGATGGTCGGCCGCTGTTTTTGATCGACGTGGCCGAACTTGAACGCGCCGCGCGCTCGTCGGTACAAATGGTGTCGTCGTCGGCACTGCGCAGGCGTTTGGCAGTTGAGCGCACCCGCGTGCTGGTGGTTGATGATGCGCTGTCGGTACGGCGCTCCATGCAGCAATTGCTGGGCGATGCGGGCTATGACGTAGCCACCGCTGCCGACGGCTTTGAGGCGATTGAGCAAATCCGCCTGAAGCGTCCGTCTCTTTTGCTGACCGATCTTGAAATGCCCAATCTCAATGGTCTGGAGCTGACCCGCCGGGTGCGTGAGGTGCAGCAATGGATGGCCATGCCGATTGTCATGATCACTTCCCGTGCAGGCGACAAGCACCGGCAAATCGCCGCTGAAGCTGGGGTTGACGTGTACCTGACCAAACCATATCTTGATGCCGATTTGCTGGCGCATGTCAAAACGCTTTGCGCTGCTGATGCCGACACGCTGGAGTTTTAACCTGTCGCCCAGCTTCTAGCCCAATACCGGTTCATCGGGATGCTCGTTGAAAAGTTTGCTGTCAGGTAGCGCTGGGAAATGAGCAACCAGCACCGTCGACACCTCACCTATGGCCTGTGTCAAGCCGTCTTCGAACTGACCCGCGCGAAAAGCCGTGCTCATTCCGTCAGTCATGGCTTGCCAGTCCTGCGCTGAGACCTGGCGATCCACGCCCCTGTCCGCCACGATTTCAATCGCATGCTCAGCCAGTTGCAGGTAAATCAGAATGCCATTGTTGTGTTCCGTATCCCACAAGCGCAGCTTGCCAAACTGCATAACGGCGCGTTGGCGGATCAGCTCTTTCATCGGGAATTGTGGTCCCAGCCGCCATAAGTAGCTCATCGGCAGCGCCGCTTCAACATAAATACGAATTTGCCCGGTGTGACGGCCTTCGCTGGCGGCCACACGTTTCGCCAGGCGCTGCAACATATCAGGTGGTATGGCACGCTCGGTGTCAGACGCGTCCAGCCACAGGTGCCGCAGAAAAGTTTTTAATTTGGTCAACATGTGTTCACCAATTCCCGGACGCACCGCCGCCGCCAAAGTTACCACCACCACCGCTGCTAAAGCCGCCACCACCACCACCGCCGCCACGACCAAAACCACCGCCGCCAAAGCCGCCAGTGGTCCATGTGCCACCACGGCGCGAATTACCCAAACCCCCCAAACCGCTCAGCGAACCCAGGCTGGCAACCAGCGCAAACACCAGGCCAATCACGCCTGCCGCCCCTGCCAGCAGCAGGCTGCTGGTAAAAAGCCAGGCCAGCAAGCCCACGCCG
>JAYVPR010000110.1:0-2366 GCA_043757245.1 Polaromonas sp.
GCCACATTGCCACAAACGCTGACGCCCGCCAACCCGTTTGAGGCCACGCCTACCGCGCCCAAGCTCGTCACACCCTCCACGACACCTACCCCCGCCTCAGCGCCCACTGCCCCATGATCACGCCAGCCCTCCCCGACCAAACCCACATTGCATACCAAGACGGCGAGTTATGGATAGAAGACGTTCGACTGAGCAATCTGGCGCGCCAACATGGCACACCCCTGTTCGTCTATTCCAAAGCCACCATGCTCGCCGCACTCGCCGCTTACCAACGCGGCTTTGCCGGGCGCAAGGCCCAGATTTGCTACGCCATGAAAGCCAACTCATCGCTCGCTGTGTTGCAGGTATTTGCCCAAGCCGGCTGTGGTTTTGACATCGTATCGGGCGGTGAGCTGGAGCGGGTACTGGCTGCCGGTGGCGACGCCAAAAAAATCATTTTCTCCGGCGTGGGCAAGACCCGCGCTGAAATGCGCCGCGCGCTGGAAGTGGGCATCCATTGCTTCAACGTGGAGAGTGAAGCCGAGTTGGACGTGCTCAACGATGTGGCCTTGTCCCTGGGCCAGCGCGGGCGCCTGAGCCTGCGCGTCAACCCCAATGTCGATCCCAAAACCCACCCCTACATCTCCACCGGCCTGAAGGGCAATAAATTCGGCATCGCGCATGAGCGCACGCTGGCGACTTACCAACGCGCCGCAGCGATGCCCGGTCTACAAGTGGTGGGCATTGACTGCCACATCGGCTCGCAAATCACGCAGATGAGCCCTTACCTGGACGCCATGGACCGCGTGCTCGATCTGGTACAGGCCATTGAGGCCGCAGGCATCCCCATAGAACACATTGATTTTGGGGGTGGACTGGGCATCGACTACAACAGCCCGGACGACGCCACCCTGCCGCCACCTGCCGATACGCTGTGGGCCCAGCTCTTGGCCCGGCTGGACGCACGCGGTTACGGCCAGCGCCAACTCATGATTGAACCCGGTCGCTCACTGGTAGGCAACGCCGGTGCGTGTCTGACCGAGGTGCTCTACCTTAAGCCTGGTGAGCAAAAGAACTTCTGCATTGTGGATGCCGCCATGAACGACTTGCCACGCCCGGCCATGTACCAGGCGTTTCACCAGATCGTGCCTGTGAGCCCGCGCGAAGGTGAGCCGACCACCTGGGACGTGGTCGGTCCGGTCTGCGAAAGTGGTGACTGGCTGGGGCATGAACGCGCCTTGAATGTGCGCAGCGGCGATTTGTTGGCCGTACTCTCCACCGGGGCTTACTGCATGAGCATGTCCAGCAACTACAACACCCGGGGTCGCGCCGCTGAGGTGCTGGTCAACGGCAAGCAAGCCCATGTCATCCGACAACGGGAAAGTGTGGCCGACCAAATGCGCGGTGAAACCCTGATTGCGACCACCTGAGCTGACTACACTTTGACGGACTGCACACCTCTGTTTTTAGGGGTCTGTAGCCGTTTTCTCTTCATAAAATCAAGCAACCGCCAGCCTAAAAGCGCGCCCAAAATGGCGCCATAGACCGCCACCTCGGTGAAGTTGTTTTTCCCCGCCCGCATCCAGAAAAAATGCAGCACACCCAGACCGGCCACCCCATACACCAGTTTGTGCAATAGCTGCCAGCGTCGCGCACCCAACGCTTTGATGGCCTGATTAAAGGACGTTGCGGCCAGCGGTGTCAGCAACACGAAAGCGACAAAGCCGACCAGAATAAAAGGCCGCTTGGCGATGTCTTTGGCGATGTCGGCCAGCTCAAAACCCATGTCAAACCAAGCGTAGGCCAGCAGGTGCAGCGTTACATAAAAATAGACAAACAACCCCAGCATGCGGCGCAAGCGCGCCAGGGCCGGGAGTTTGACGATCACACGCAGGGGTGTCACCGCCAAAACGAGACACAAGAAACGCAAAGTCCAGTCGCCCAAAGAGCGCTCCAATGCCTCAGCCGGATTGGCCCCCAGCAGGTTGCTGAACGCGGCATAGACCAGCCAGACAAAAGGCAACAGGGACAGCACAAACAACAGCGGTTTGGCTGCAGCATGAAGAAGTAGTTTGTTCATAGCAATCTTGCGGCGTAGCGAGAAGTGGTCAGACTAGGCGCGCGGAACAACGACGCCTCACTGCTTCGCCGTAGCCGCACTCAAAAGAATTTTTTTAAGTCCATACCGGCATACATCGACGCCACCTGCGCCTCATAGCCGTTGAACATCAAAGTCTTGCGCTTCTTGGCAAACAGGCCGTCTTCACCGATGCGCCGCTCCGAGGCCTGACTCCAGCGTGGGTGATCCACAGTGGGATTGACGTTGGAGAAAAAGCCGTACTCATTGCGAGCCGCCTTGTTCCAGGCCGTGCCGGGCTGGGACTCGG
>JAYVPR010000111.1:0-2365 GCA_043757245.1 Polaromonas sp.
TTTTTACTTGATTAAACCGAGCACCTCTTTAAAGGCCGGGTGCTCGGCGCTTCCCAGCCATTCAAACGCCACCATCTCGGTCGTCACCAGCTCTGCACCGTTACCCGCCAGTCGGTCAAACGCGGCATCACGGTTGCGCTCGCTGCGTGAACTACAAGCATCTGTTACCACCCAGACTTCAAACTCTTCTTCCAGCAAATCGAGTGCGGTTTGCAGCAGGCATACGTGCGCTTCGCAGCCCGCAATGACGATGGTGCTTCTGCCTTCTTGCTCTTCAGGCGCTGCTTTTTGCAGATGCCTGGGAAGACTGCGAGCATTCCCCTGCTGCGGTCTTGCGAGCTGCTTTTGTACCGGCGGGCGAAGCCAGTCGCCAAGGCCATCGGCAACCGCGCTAAAGCACATTTTTGAAAGCGTCCTGCCGCCAGCGGCTTCAATCGCCGCATCAACCTCGGCTACGTTCGGCCCTAGCTTTTCGAGATTTTCCACTGTGCCCCACACCGGCACTTCAAGCAGCTTGGCCATACGAGCCAGCCGCACGGCGTTCGCAATGACGATTTTATTTTCAAAAATGGCAGGCATCAGGCGGGCCTGATAGTCCACCAGTACGAGTTGGGAATCATCGGCATCGAGCAGCATCATTGGTCCTTGTAAATCGTCCCTGATGGGACGTTAGAGCCAATGATAAGCGCTGGTGTCTGAGTTGAGAAATTCTCGCAGCCGACACTTCCTGTGCGTTTATCCGCCAGATTATTTGCCTGACGCCTGGATGCCGCAGGTGCCCAGCAGCCGCTCAACCAGGCCAATCACATAGACCTCAAACAGCAGCGTGGCATCTTGCCCGAACATGCGAATGCGGCCGGTATGCTGCATCAGCAGAAGACCCACGCCGTGTGCAAACAGTGATGTATTTTCGCGCAGGGCATCTTCGGCATTCAAGCCCATGGCCTGTAGCGCGGCCTCACAGGGCTGCAGCGCGTCGTGCAAGCGATCATTGAGCTGGTCATTGAGTTTTGCTGTCAACCCACGTGGCCGCATACCCTGCACAAGGTAAAACCCAAGATCAAGGTCGCGTGGGTTGGCTGCAAAAAAACCAAACCATGCGCTGGCTTTGACATCGAGCAGGTCAGCCGGAGACAAATCAGCATGTCCGGCTGCATTAACGGCCGCGTTAAGTCTTTCTAGCGACTCGGCCAGCAGTGCGCCGTAAATCGCCTCCTTGTTTTCAAAGTACGAATAGATCGAGCCTGCGGTGTAACCCGCCTGTTTGGCAATTTCGCGGATGCTGGCACCTTCTATGCCCAGCCGCTCGAAGACGGCCCTGGCGGCGTCGAGCACCAGCGCACGGCGTGAATCGGTCATGGCTTGTTGACGTTGGGCTCTGGCTTGCATGATCCCAATGTAAATGCAAACGCCAAAATAAATCGCCATGAGAATTTTTAATTGACACTTGTTTTTTAAATTGAACAGTGTTCAAATTCTGCCAAATCCCAATTTAAAGGTTCTCCATGAACGCACCTGCCCCAGCCGCCACCATGATGTCTGGCGACGACTTTCGCGAATCCCTGCGCCGCTACAAGCCGCGCGTTTTTCTCGACGGCAGGCAGGTTGAAAGCGTGGTGGACGAACGCGGCTTTGGCCCCGGCATCAACGCAATTGCGCTGACTTATGACTACGCGCTCAAACCCCGGTACGCGCCCATCATGACGGCGGTGCAGCACACCAGCGGCAAGCTGGTCAATCGCCTGACACACATCAACACCAGCAGCGGCGACCTGCTGAACAAGCTCGAAGCCGTACGCCTGGTTTGCCAGGAAACCGGCTGCGCCCAGCGCTACCTGGTACACGATGCGCTGAACGCGGTTGGTCAGGTCTCGGCCCGCATAGACGACGCCCTGGGCAGCACCGATTACAACGCCAAATTTTTAAACTACCTGCACCGCGTGCAAGACCAGGACTTGACGCTGGCGATTGCCATGACCGATGCCAAGGGCGACCGCTCACGCCGCCCGCACCAGCAAGCCAACGTGGACAGCTACGTGCACGTGGTCAAGCGCAATGCCGTGCATAACGGCGTGCACGGCATCATCATCAGTGGCACCAAAGCCATCGTGACCGGGGCGCCTTACTCGCACGAGCTGCTGGTCATGCCGTGTCGCAACATGGGCAAAGAAGACGCTGACTTTGCCGTCTGCTGCGCGGTGCCACTGGATGCCCCCGGCTTGACCCTGATCGCCCGCCCCGCAGGTCGCCCCGGCGAAAAGCTGGAGCATGGCGATGCCCTGTTCAGCCGCAAATACGGCCAGAGCACAGCGGTTTGCATGTTCGACAATGTTTTTGTGCCCTACGACAGCGTGTTTTATGACGG
>JAYVPR010000112.1:0-2365 GCA_043757245.1 Polaromonas sp.
TCTCAACAGGTGTACAGGGAGTATTGCAATGGAAACGGATTACCTCATCATTGGCGCTGGCGCGGTCGGCATGGCGTTTGCCGACACCTTGTTGGACGAGAGTGATGCCCACATCACGCTGGTGGACCGTCGTTACATGCCCGGAGGGCACTGGAATGATGCCTACCCCTTCGTCCACTTGCATCAGCCATCGGCGTACTACGGCGTCAACTCCAAGGCCCTTGGAAGTGGGCGCAAGGAGACTACCGGCCCGAATGCTGGCTTGCATGAAATGGCGGCTGGCGCTGAAGTCAACACCTACTTTGCGGACCTGATGCGGCACAAATTTCTGCCCAGTGGGCGGGTGTCTTTTTTGCCATCCAGCAACTACCGGGGTGACGGCGTTGTCCAGTCGGTTCTCTCAGGCACCACCAGCCAAATCAATGTGCGCAAAAAAGTGGTGGATGCCACCCTTTTTTCACCGTCCATACCAGTAAACCACACACCTAATTTTCATGTGGCGCAGGGCGTGCGCATGATCGCACCCAACGCGCTGCCTTCGCTTGCGTTGGCGCAAATGCCAAGCCTGCTCCCGCTCAAGTTTTGCGTGCTTGGGGCCGGAAAAACTGGGATGGATGCAATCGCCTGGCTACTGGGAAATGGCGTTGCGCCGGCATCCGTTCAGTGGGTGGTTCCGCGGGATTCGTGGATTCAAAATCGTTTGCATACGCAACCCGGTCTTGAATTTTTCCAGGAAAGTATTGGCGGTGAGGCGCTGAAGATGGCTGCGTTCGCCGAGTCCAAGACTACGGATGCGCTGTTCCTGAAACTTGAGGCCGCCGGTTTGATGCTGCGCATCGACCCCACACAGAATCCAACCATGTTTCACTATGCAACCATCACTGTGGGTGAAGTGGAGCAGTTGCGCATGGTTACGCAAGTCATACGTCAAGGCCGCGTGCAGTCGATTGATGCCGATGGCATGGATTTGGACCACGGGCGTATGCCCATGGCACCGGGTACTGTCTATGTGGATTGCACAGCGTCTGCCATACGGCATGACCGGGTACAAGCCGTTTTCCAGGGCCAACACATCCATCTGCAATTGCTGCGGGCGCCGCTGGTCACGCTAAGCGCTGCCATTGCGGCCTACATCGAAGTGCACGGTGGCGATGATGACCAAAAAAACGCCCTGTGCACACCGGTTCCGATGCCCCACTCGGCGAGCGGCTACGCATTGACCACACACTTAAGTTTGGTCAATCAATTTGCTTGGTCGCAAGACAAGGCCCTACGGCAGTGGATGCGGGGGTCGCGGCTGGACTGCTTCGGAAAAATGGTGGCAGAAGTGGGCAAAGACGATCTTCAGAGGCAGGCCGTGATTTCCAACGTGCGACTGAATACCGTGGCTGCGCTGAAGAATTTGCCAGCCCTCATGGGTGAGCCCACCGTTTCTAATGGATCGCCTCAAGCAGCGCGGCGCTAATCGGGCCTGCCGCTGCGGCAAAGGCTACGCGTGTGCGCCCGTTAATCGGCGCACCAACTGCTTGCCCAGCTTACGCGCCAGCGTGCGCCGGTGCATACCCAAGCGACAGGCGGTTTCTGAGATGTTGAAGCCGGTCTCGGCCAGCCCCGTGTTTTGTAAGTGGGGGCTGTGTTTTACAACCGATTGCAGACGGCTCGCCGTTCACAATCCAGCGCGCGCGTAGATGTACACGCCGATGGTGGGTAACGAGAAAGGCGCGGCGTACCATGCGGCATGCTATTTGGTGTTCATGGGGTTGGCGCAGCCTAGCGGCTATACCGAGCCCTTGTTGCACGCCTGGCGGTTGAAGGTGAAGGCAGCTTAAGAGACAAGAAATGGCGCAGTTGCTCCTGATTTAGGAGCTTCTTGCGAAATATATACGAGGGCTAGAGGCTAGTTTCACTTTCAGTCTCAACCCTGCGCGGCAATGAAGGACGCAGTTTCACTCAGACTTTAAGTGGCCAGACCCAGCGCACAGCAGGCTGCCGCAGCGGCAAGGCGGATCAGGTCGCGTCTTCCATTTTTCATGGGATCTTCATTCAAGCTCGGCACTCAAACCAATGCCATATCAAGCACGCCCTTGGAAGCAGGGCGGGCTAAAAGCGTTGCAAACCAGCGTTCAATGTGCGGACGCGCCGCGCGTGCTTGCGGCAGGCCAAACCAGCGCTGCACCTCGCAGCCTAGCGGAATATCGGCCATCGTGAAGCGCTCACCGACCATAAAACTGCGTGTGGCCAAGTGCGCGTCGAGTATGGCCATCAACAGCTCAACAGCAGCATTCGACTGCGCAATCAAGGCCGGGTCACGTTGATCAGCAGGCAAACGAATCAAATGCCAAAAGCCGTTGCGGCTGGCCGGGTT
>JAYVPR010000113.1:0-8677 GCA_043757245.1 Polaromonas sp.
CCTCGCAGCCTGGCGGTCGCTTTCCTGGATGGAAGCCACTTCGATGAAGCGCTCAAAACGCTCAAAATCGCCGGGCACATGCTGCCCCAAATTGATCAAGACACTGCCCGAGGGGCAAGCGTCCAGTTGATCGGCCAGCCATATCGGTGTGGCCGCCATCATCTGAAAGGGCGAGTCGCTCCGGCAATGCGGTAAGAACTCGGTTGTTGAATAGCTCCAAAGCAACTGGTCGAGCTGCTCTAGCAGTTCTGGCTCAGCCGTCACCACGGCTTTGGCGCCGCTGCGGTATGCCTTGCGCAGCAAACGGCAACTGTAGTGCAGCTTGTCATTCACGTTGACATGAAATTCAATGTCGGTCATGCCGTGCGGGCGCGCTTTTTGGTCGGCGGTTGGCTGCTCGCTGGCAGGGCTTCCACCTGACCGAGCAAATAGTCCACCAGCAATGGCACTGGCCTGCCGGTAGCGCCTTTGGCTGCACCGCTTTTCCAGGCGGTACCCGCAATGTCCAGGTGCGCCCACGCAAATTTGGTGGCAAAGCGTTGCAAAAATTTGGCCGCAGTGACAGCGCCAGCCGCACGCCCGGCCACGTTTGCCACATCGGCAAAATTGGTTTTAAGACCTTCGGCGTAATCGTCGTCCAGCGGCATGCGCCAGCATAAATCCTGCGATGCATCGCCCGCATCCAGCAACGCCTTGGCAAGACTGTCGTCGCTAGCAAACAAACCACTGCGCACGCCGCCCAGCGCGACCACACACGCACCCGTCAGGGTTGCAATGTCAATCACAGCACGCGGCTTGAATCTCTCGGCGTAGGTCAGCGCATCGCACAGTACCAGACGTCCCTCTGCATCAGTGTTCAGTATTTCAATGGTTTGCCCGCTCATACTGGTGACCACATCGCCCGGCTTGATGGCACGGCCATCGGGCATGTTTTCACAGGCGGGAATTAGCCCCACCACATTGATGTCGGGCTTCAAGTCTGCCAGCGTCCTGAAGACGCCCAGCACGCTGGCAGCGCCGCACATGTCAAACTTCATTTCGTCCATTTCAGCCGCGGGCTTGATGGAAATACCGCCGGTGTCAAAGGTAATTCCCTTGCCAATCAGCACAATCGGCGCTTGGGCCTTAGCCGCACCGTCGTAACGCAGCACCATAAAGCGCAGCGGCTCTACCGAGCCCTGAGCGACCGCTATAAATGAGCCCATGCCCAGTTTGGCAACTTCTTTGGGCCCTAACACTTCAACCTTTATTTGCGGCAGCTTGCCGAGTGCTTTAACAGCCCCTGCCAACAGCACGGGTGTGGCGTGGTTAGACGGCCGGTTGGCCCACTCTTTGGCCAGAGCAATGCCCTTGACAAGCGCCTGACCTTTTTCAAAACCAGACTTAACCTTGGCTGCGTTCGGTACTGCCAGGGCAATCTGCTCAAGCTTGACAGGCACGGGTTTTGACTTGGTGGTGGCGTACGAATAGGCTGCATCACCGCAAGCAACCAATGCGGAGCGCACCATGTCGCTTGACGGATCTTCGAAGGCACACAAGCTCAACACGACACGTTTGACGTTGCTGCTTTTAAGCGAGTTGATGGCCACAAGGACTGCGCTGCGCACATTTTTGGCGCCGCCGTCACCGCAGCCCACCAAAACAAGCCGGGTAGCAACCAAACCAGCGGAGCGGTAACTGCTGATCAATTTACCAGGCTTGGTTTCCAGGTCCCCCGACTTGATGGCCAGAGCGGTGAGCGCCGACAAAGGGTCTGCACCGCCAGATGCTGAAATGTCATGCGGTACCAGCACCACCAGGGCGTCACATTTTTCAGCACAAAGTCTGGCACGGGTCAAAGTTTTAAGTTCGAAGTCCATAATCAAAGGTTCTAGCAATTAAAAATAAAATCAAGGCAAAAGGGCAATGTTTTAGCCGATGTTATTCCAATCTTCCATACGCAGAGAGCTGGCCCGGAGTTTCGGGGCTACGTTTGTTGTCTTGATCACCATTGTGCTCACCATTGTGCTGATACGTACATTGGGTCAAGCTTCGCGCGGCGTCATCAACCCACAGGATGTGATGCTGTTCATGGCCTATTCAGCGCTCGGCCGGTTACCAACAATTTTGACGCTGTCGCTTTTTGTAGCCATGGTGAGCACCTTGTCACGCATGTACCGCGACAGCGAAATGGTGGTTTGGTTTACCAGTGGGCGTGGTTTGTTCAGCTTTATGGTGCCAATGTTTCGGTTTGCCTGGCCGGTTTTACTGATTATTGCCCTCACATCCCTTTTCATCTGGCCCTGGACGAACCAACAAACCCGAGACATGCAACAGCGTTACGCAGGTCGAAGCGATATTGACCGCATTGCACCCGGGCAGTTCCAGGAATCGGCAGGTGGCAATCGGGTATTTTTCATTGATCGCGATGCTAAAACAGACCAAAAATCAAGTAATAACGTCTTCATTGCGGCCAATGAAAAAGGCAAAAACTCCATCACCACCGCGCGTTCAGGCCGGATTGAAACAACAGCAGACAAACAGGTGCTCGTTCTTGAAAACGGCCAGCGACTTGAAAACGAGAACGGCAAGACCAGCTTGAAAATCAGCAATTTTGAAGAATATGGCAGCACAGTGGGCAATATGTCGCAGCAAAACTCTGAGGCCAGTGATGCCAAGCTACTGTCTATCCCGGTGCTGTTGAAATTACCTACCCGCGCCAACCTGAGCGAGCTGGCCTGGCGTCTTGGGCTGGCACTGGCTGCCGTCAATTTTGTGGTACTGGCAGTCGCACTGGCCAACGTCAACCCGCGCGGCGGCCGCAGCGGTAACCTGATTTTTGTACTGCTGACGTTTGTGGTTTACAACAACCTTGTAAACCTGGGTCAAAGCTGGGTTTTCGGTGGGTCGATCAGCTTTGGGGGGGTGCTGGTGTTTCTTCATGGCGGCGTCTTGCTGCTGGGGCTGCTGTGGCTGGCCAAACGCAATGCCAACTGGACACTGCGCTCGGCCTTTCGTACACGTTCAATAAAGCGTAAGGCATCCGCATGAAAACTGTTCGTCGCCTCATTTATGGTGAGGTGTTGACAGCCATCGCGCTGGTCGCGCTGGGTTTTTTGGCGCTGTTTTTCTTTTTTGACCTGGTCGATGAATTGCAGTACTTGGGCAAAAACAACGGCCTCGCTATTGCAAGTGACGCAAGTGACAATTACCAGATCAGGCATGCGCTGGTTTATGTGGCCCTGCTGGTGCCTAACCACCTGTACGAGTTGCTGCCAATTTCAGTGTTGATCGGCACCATTTTTGTCATGGCTCGACTGGCACAAAGCTCTGAATACACCATCTTGCGAACCAGCGGACTGGACCCTTGGCGAGCGTTGAAAATGCTGCTGAATCTGGGGGCTATTTTTGTGGTTTTGAGCTTTGTGATTGGCGACTATCTGGCACCTTTGAGCGAGCGAACAGCTCAACTGCTCAAGGCGAGGTACCAGAGCACCATCACTGTCGGCCAAACGGGCGCCTGGCTGAAAGAAAGGCAGGCTTACAACACCGTGATTGCAAACGTCAGAACCTTGTCTCCAGACAACGAGATGCTGGGCTTGCAGATCTTCGAGTTCAACGCCAATGGCCTGGTGGTGTCAAAAATGCAGGCGGCAAGCGCCTCGTTTGGGCTGGGCAATTCATGGCAACTGCACAACGTCACGCGCACAGAGTTCAACCTTCAAGCTGATCCAGCCAATGTCAGCAACCCGGCCCGGCA
This sequence comes from Polaromonas sp., assembly GCA_043757245.1. Classification (GTDB taxonomy): domain Bacteria; phylum Pseudomonadota; class Gammaproteobacteria; order Burkholderiales; family Burkholderiaceae_C; genus Polaromonas. Next base: position 3,740 of record JAYVPR010000113.1, read on the forward strand.
GTCGGCTGATGTGGTCAGAAATTCCATCGCCAGCTTTCGCTGGCCCACAGAAATTACCCAGGAAATGGTGTCTGTGGCGCTGCTCAAGCCCGAGCGTATGGGGACGCTCGATTTGTTCAACTATATTCGCCACCTGGATGCCAATGGCCAGACTGCGCAGCGTTATGAAATTGAGTTTTGGAAGAAGGTTTTTTACCCGCTCAGTTGTCTGGTGATGGTGATGCTAGCGCTGCCGTTTGCTTATTTGCATTTTCGCTCTGGCGGTATTGCCGGTTACGTATTTGCCGGCGTCATGATTGGCATCAGTTTCTTTTTGCTCAACAACGTTTTTGGCTATGTGGGCAACCTGCAAAACTGGCAACCCTGGCTTGCCGCCGCAGCGCCCGGCATGCTCTACATGGCAATTTCACTGGGCGCATTTGGCTGGCTTGTCTTGAGACGATAAACACATACTGAGCACATACCGAGTGACAACTGCCATTATTCTTTTTGCACATGGCTCAAGAGATCCGCAGTGGCGGCTACCGATTGAGGCCGTCGCCGCGCAGATCACTCAGCGCCAACCCGGCACTCAGGTACGCTGCGCTTACTTGGAACTTTGCCTGCCGTCGCTGCCCGATGCTGCTATTGATTTAATAGCCTCTGGCGCCAGTAAAATAAGAGTTTTCCCATTATTTCTAGGCGTTGGAAAGCATGCGCGTGAGGACTTGCCGCTGCTGATCAATGAGATCGGAGCGGCTCACCCAGACCTTACTATCGAGCTCTTGCCCACCGCTGGCGAGTCCGACAAGCTGATTTCACTGATGGCCGATATTGCCCTTGACTGAACTGCAGGCTCAGGCTCAGGCTCAAAACATCTTTAGTGTCAAAATAGAATAATGAACATACTAATCAGCCGGTATTTGATATGAATCTTCATCAGTTTCGGTTTGTACAAGAAGCCGTTCGTCGCAACCTGAACCTCACAGAAACCGCGCGCGCCTTGCACACCTCGCAGCCCGGTGTGTCCAAAGCCATCATCGAGCTTGAAGAAGAACTCGGCGTTGAGATTTTTGCCCGCCACGGCAAACGCTTGAAGCGCGTGTCTGAGCCGGGTACGCATGTGCTCAAAAGCATAGACCTCATCATGCGCGAGGTTGGAAACCTGCGGCGGATTGGCGAGCAGTATTCAAAGCAAGACAGCGGTACGCTGTCAATTGCCACCACCCATACCCAGGCCCGGTACGTGCTGCCGGAGCCGGTAGCCAAACTGCGCGAAGCATTCCCCAAAGTCAATGTCAGCTTGCACCAGGGCTCGCCGGATCAGGTCGCCCAGATGCTGATAGACGACGTAGCTGAAATTGGAATTGCTACTGAGTCTTTAACGCAGTACGCTGCCCTGATCACCCTGCCCTGCTACGAGTGGCAGCACATGCTGGTGTTACCAGTGGCGCATCCACTGGCCAGCAAGGCCAACATCACGCTGCAAGACTTGGCGCTCGAACCATTGATCACTTACCACCCGTCATTTACGGGCCGCACCAAAATTGATCAAGCCTTTGCGGCCAAGCACCTGGATCCCCGCATTGCTCTGGAAGCCATTGATTCAGACGTGATAAAAACCTATGTACGGCTGGGGCTGGGCGTTGGTATTGTGGCTGAAATGGCTATCAAGGACGACGGCACCAACAGCGACTTGCTGGCCATTCCAGCCGGGCATTTGTTTGGCGTGAATGTGGCGCGCGTAGCCTTTAAGCGCAGCGCCTACCTGCGTAATTTTGTCTACACGTTTGCAGAACTGGTCAGCAGTGGTTTGACCCGTGGGGTGATTGAAAAGGCCATGTCCGGGCACACAGACGATTTTTAATATCTTGATTTTTTGATTGAAAGCATGCAACCGATGAGCTCTGTTGTTGAACGTACACCGTCACTAAAGACAAAACTCCCTGCTGTTGGCACCACCATCTTCACGGTCATGTCGGCCCTGGCTCTAGAGAAAAATGCCGTCAACCTGGGGCAAGGCTTTCCAGATTTTGAGTGTGACCCGAAGCTGGTGGGCGCGGTAACAGACGCCATGACCCAGGGCTTGAACCAGTACCCACCCATGCCTGGCGTGCCTGTGCTACGGGAAGCCATCGGCAGCAAACTGCTCAAACTGCATGGCCGTAGCTATAACCCCAACACTGAGATCACCGTCACTGCTGGCGCGACCCAAGCCATCATCACTGCCATATTGGCTGTCGTACACCCGGGCGATGAAGTCATCGTGCTTGAGCCTTGCTACGACAGTTATGTGCCCAATATTGAACTGGCGGGCGGTGTGGTGGTGCGCGTGCCATTAACGCCAGGCACATTTCGGCCTGACTTTGACAAAATCAGCGCGGCCATGACACCGAAGACCCGCGCCATCTTGATCAACTCACCGCACAACCCCAGCGCAACGGTATGGACTAAAGCCGACATGCTGAAGCTGCAAGATTTGCTGGCGCCTACCGATGTGCTGCTGATCAGCGACGAGGTTTATGAGCACATGGTGTTTGATGCCGACAAAGGGCAAATTCACCAAAGCGCCGCACGCTTTGCAGGCTTGGCAGCACGCGCATTTATCGTCAGCAGCTTTGGTAAAACCTACCACGTGACAGGCTGGAAGGTTGGTTACGTTGCCGCGCCTGCTGCCTTGATGGCCGAGTTTCGCAAGGTGCATCAGTTCAATGTGTTTACCGTCAACACACCCGTCCAGTACGGCTTGGCCAGCTATATGGCCAACGAGAGCGCTTACCTGGACTTGCCGGCTTTTTACCAGCGCAAACGCGATTTGTTTCGTGACGGTCTTGGCAAAACCCGTTTCAAGCTGCTGCCCAGTGAAGGCAGCTATTTTCAGTGCGTGGACATTTCAGATGCCAGCGACTTGAACGAAGCCGATTTTTGCAAATGGCTGACGACTGAAATCGGAGTTGCTGCGATTCCGCTATCTGCGTTTTACGGCAACGACTTTGACCAGCGCGTGGTGCGCTTTTGCTTTGCCAAAAAAGATGAGACGTTGAATGCGGCGCTTGCGCGGCTGGCCAAGCTGTGATCAATGTCTCTTCATCCGACTTGAAAAGTGGTTTGCCAAGCTCCATCGGGATAAGTCCCCGGTTTTTGGCGGTATCGCTTGTTTTTATCTGGGTCGCTTGGACAACTTTTTGGGATGCAGGACTTTACGGCGACAACGTTGAGCAATTCATATGGGTTCATAGCCTAGAGTGGGGTTATCACAAACACCCACCCATGCCAACCTGGCTGTTGGGCGTTGCACTTCATCTTATAGGCCCGCACAGCTGGTTAACCAATGCGCTTGCGGCTCTTTGCTTTGCCATCACGGGATGGTTGACCTGGTTGATTGCGCGCCATTTATTCAACAAAAAAATTGCCAACACAGCGGTTGTTTTATGGACTTTGCAGCAGGGCTTCAGCCTGTCGGCACAAATCTATAACCACAACACGGTTTTAGTCATGTTCATGGCTGCTGTTGTCTACGCGTTGTTGCACGCCGTGTCAGGCAAAAAACCGACACTCTGGTGGTTGAGTACAGGCATTTTTGCAGGTTGCGCCATGCTGTCGAAGTACCAGGCGGTATTGCCACTGTTTGTTTTGTTGGTGGTCATCTGCATCACAAACAAGCAGCCATATAAATCCCTGCTAAACGGACTTTTAGTCGCTGGCATTGGTTTTGTCATTGTTTTTAGTCCTCATGTGTACTGGGCTGTTACCAATAACTTTCCCACCTTGCGCTACGCATCTGCGGCACTTGAGACGGGCGACTTGAAGCAGCGCCTGGCTTGGGTGGCTACTTTTTTAGTTAACCAGATTCGCATGGTTTTACCTCTGCTGTTGGCTATTGGTCTAAGCGTGGGGCTGAGTGTGCGTCAGCGCTTTACGGTTAGCAAAATTTGCAGTCCGTCACTAGAAGAAAGCCCAGACGAATCGCATCACTTGAATCAGGCCAGTATCTGGATGTGGGGTATGGTGGGTGCGCCTGTTTTGATACTCGTTGTGGCATCACTGATCAGCGGCAGCCAGTTGCGAAACCATTGGGGTGTACAGCTTTTTCAGTTTTTACCCATTTGGATAGCCTGGCGTTACCGTCGTCATGGTGCATTCAAACCTCGCATCTTGATACCCGTCGCCATCGCTTTTCACGCCTTGGGTCTTGCCTATTACGCCATCAAGCAAAGCGTGCCCAACGCAGTCCAGTCAGAGCGTCGTGCAGATTCTGCTTACCCCGCACGCGATATGGCGCATGCGGCGCTTGCGCACTGGCGCTCGCAAACAAACTGCCCTTTAAAAATAATAGGTGGGGACTTTGAGGCCGGACTGGTCTCAGCTTTCACCAAAGAGTTCCCGTCGGTCTACAGCAGCGCAGAAGCAACGCCATGGATCAGGCCGGAGCAAATTCAGAAGCACGGCATCCTCTATGTTCTGGACATGAACACAGCCATGCCAACTGGTGCAGTTCCCGTCACGAGATGGTTTCTGAGCCCTGGCACGCCAAGCTCAGGGAAATACGTCCAACTGGCGGTCAAGTTGCCTGAACGCCCTTGCAACTAAGACGCTGATCAACATTGACAGTTGGCGTGAATCGACTTTTCCCGACAGTTGAACTACTTTTTTCCTCATGTCAAACATCATGGTTTAGAGTGAATATCTAGTTTTACAAAAGGGAATGCCTCATGTCTATTTCCCTTATCTTGCTTATTATTTTAATTTTGATCCTTGTCGGCGCATTGCCGACCTGGGGGCACAGTCGTAGTTGGGGTTATGGGCCAAGTGGTGGCTTGGGGCTGATCGTAGTTACTTATTGCTCCGGCCCGATGATGTATAGAGTTTCCGTTCGGGCTGAGCCTGTCGAAGCCTGCCTAGCACAGGGAAACCCTTCGACAAACTCAGGGCGAACGGATAAAGGAATTCAGACTTCAC
>JAYVPR010000114.1:0-2358 GCA_043757245.1 Polaromonas sp.
TTTAACGCTCCGGCTGGCTGCATCATTCACACCCACAGCACGCATTGTGTGGCTTTGAGCTTGCAAGCGCCAGGCGTTGAACTGTTGGGCGCTGAATTATTGGGGCCATTGACACCGTATTTCGTCATGAAGGTCGGGCATATCCCCGTCATCAGCTATCACTGTCCAGGCGACCCGGCGGCTGCGCTTAAAGTCGCTCACACCATCCAGGCATATGGCAAACGTGGCACACCGATTCGTGCCGTTATGCTGCCGCGCCTGGGCCCCAACGTGTGGGCAACCAGCCCTATGCAAGCGATGGTTGTGCTGGAAGAGCTTGAAGAAACCGCCAAACTTGCCTGCCTGCAACCCAACACCGTACCGCTGACGGAGGCACAGATAGATGACCTGCGCCAAACCTTTGGCGCCGTCTGGTAACGCTTCACGCAACTCTCACGACTTAACATCACGCCTAAGAACCATGCCTAAATTCGCTGCCAACCTGTCGATGATGTACACCGAGCTGCCCTTCCTGGACCGCTTTGAAGCAGCGTCGCAAGACGGTTTCAAGGCCGTCGAGTACCTGTTCCCCTACGCCTACCCGGCGCTAGAGATTGCCGCGCGCTTGAAAGCCAACAACTTGAGCCAGGTCTTGTTCAATGCACCAGCGGGCGGCACAGACACGGCCAGTATCGCCAAGGCATGGGAGGTGGACGGCAGCAAGGGCACGGGCTGCATTCCGGGCCGCGAAGCAGAATTTAAAGCCGGGGTTGCGCTGGCATTGGCCTATGCAGACGCTTTGAGTTGCCCTCGCATTCACCTCATGGCCGGGCTGCTTCCCGACGGCATCACGCGCGAAGACGCACAAGCCACTTACATCAAGAACCTGCGCTGGGCAGCTGGCGAAGCCGCCAATGCAGGCATTGACGTGCTGATAGAGCCCATCAACACGCGCGATATTCCACGCTTTTTCCTGAACCGGCAAGACCACGCGCATGACGTTATTGGCCTGGTCGGTGCAGCCAATCTCAAAGTACAAATGGACCTGTACCACTGCCAGATCGTTGAAGGCGATGTGGCGATGAAAATCCGCAAATACCTGCCCACTGGCAACGTCGGTCACCTTCAAATCGCTGGCGTGCCGGAGCGGCATGAGCCCGATATTGGCGAGTTGAACTACCCGTATTTGTTCAGCGTGATTGACGAGGTCAGCGCCACACTCCCGAACGGCGGCTGGCAAGGTTGGGTCGGCTGCGAATATCGCCCCAAAAAAGGCGGCCAGCCCGGTGGCACGTCAGCCGGTCTCGGCTGGCTGCCAAAACCCCGAAGTACCCTGCGCTAAAAATGTGCCTGCCGTCTTACAACCGGGTAGTCGGCATCAGGGTAACAATAAGGGATTGATATTTTCTTGCCGCCCATGACCCCTCCCGATTCGCTAGACGTTAGCGTCAAAATTAAACAACCCAAACCTGCTGTGCGGCCCCCGGTGGCCGACGCGGACGTGCGCGCCGAGGCCACGGAGGCACTGGCTCTGGCGGCCAAAACGTTTTCACTGAAGGTACTCACCGTCAACATCCACAAAGGCTTCACGTTTTTCAATCGCAAGTTCATCCTGCCCGAGTTGCGCGAGGCGGTTCGCAAAATCGGTGCAGACGTGGTGTTTTTGCAAGAAGTAACCGGCAGCCACACCCACCACGGTGATAAGTTTGACAACTACCCAGACACGCCGCACTACGAGTTTTTGGCCGACAGCATCTGGCCAGAATTTGCCTATGGCCGCAACGCCGTGTACGACAAGGGCGACCACGGCAACGCGGTGATGTCCAAGTTTCCCATCGTGCGTTTTGAGAACTACCACGTGTCCATCAGCGGGCCCGAGCGGCGCGGCCTGCTGCACTGCGAGCTGGACATCCCTGGGCGCAGCATCAATCTGCACGCAATCTGTGTCCACCTGAGCCTGACAGAAGACCACCGCACTCAACAAATGAACAAGCTGTGCCAGCTGATCGCCGCCCATGTACCGCCGCAGGCGCCACTGGTGGTGGCGGGCGACTTCAACGACTGGCGGCACCGCGCCAAAGACCAACTGGCACAAGGTGCCGGCCTGCATGAAGTCTTTGTGCAGGCGCATGGCCAGCCAGCTCGCACCTTTCCGGCGCGCAAGCCGTTGCTGCGGTTAGACCGCATCTACGTGCGCAACGCCATCGGCCATAAACCGGTGGTGCTGCCGCACAAGCCCTGGTCACATTTGTCTGATCATGCGCCGCTGGCGGCTGAAATCGAGCTTTAACACGCGCTACAACCGCCTCTTCTCGAACCTGAAGCCCATCTCCTCTCCCTGCCCAAATTGGTGCGCACCCATCTGGCGCAGTTTTTGCT
>JAYVPR010000115.1:0-2356 GCA_043757245.1 Polaromonas sp.
CGGGCAAACCGTGGCAGGCTAACTACGGTTGTCCACAGGTTGCGAAAGGATGAAAAAATATTTAAAAACACTTGACTTGGAACACAGTTGCTTCCCCCAAAGGGGGAAGGAGCAGGATTATTCAAATGCGCCGGCCTTCCCCCCGCAGGGGAAGGCGCAGGACTCCGAATTACCCCTTCCCCCGCTGGGGGAAGGCTGGGATGGGGGCACTCCCCGCACCCCAACCCAATCAAATCCAGAAAGCCACCATGAAACAACTGACTGAAGCCTACATCGTTGCCGCCACGCGCACGCCGATTGGTCGTTCGCATCGCGGGTTTTTCAAGAACACCCGGCCTGATGACCTGCTCGTCAAAGCGCTGCAAGCCGCGCTGGCCCAAGTCCCCACACTCGACCCCAAAGCGATTGAAGACATCATTTGCGGCTGCGCTATTCCTGAAGGCCCGCAGGGCTTGAACATTGCGCGCATTGGCGCGGTGCTGGCTGGCCTGCCGACCAGTGTGGGCGGCATCACCGTCAACCGTTTTTGTGCCTCGGGCCTGTCTGCTGTGCAGATGGCGGCTGACCGCATTCGTGTCGGTGAAGCGGAAGTCATGATTGCAGCAGGTGTCGAGTCGATGAGCATGGTGCCGATGTCTGGCAACTCGCCGTCACTGTCCCCCGCCATGTTCACGAACGACGAAAACATCGGCATCGCCTACGGCATGGGTTTGACGGCCGAGAAGGTTGCCCAGCAATGGAAAGTGTCTCGCACAGCACAAGACGAGTTTGCCTATGCGTCGCACATGAAGGCGCTTAAAAGCCAGCAAGCGGGTGAATTCACCAGCGAGATCACACCGGTCGAAGTGATTGACCGTACTGCGAATCTGGAAACTGGCGAAGTCATCGCCACCACCCGTACTGTGAGCATGGACGAAGGCGCCCGGTCTGACACCACGGTTGAAGGCCTGGCCAAACTCAAAACCGTGTTTGCGGCGCGTGGCTCCGTCACCGCAGGGAACAGCTCGCAAACCTCAGACGGCGCAGGTGCGTTGATTTTGGCCAGTGAAAAAGCCGTCAAGCAATTTGGCCTCAAGCCATTGGCGCGATTCGTCAGCTACGCGGCGAAAGGCGTGCCGCCCCACATCATGGGCATTGGCCCGATTGAGGCGATTCCTGCTGCGCTGCGTTATGCAGGTTTGAAGCAGGACGACATCGACTGGTTTGAGCTGAACGAAGCGTTTGCCGCGCAGTCACTGGCTGTCATCAATACACTGGGCTTGAACGCAGCGAAGGTCAACCCGATGGGCGGCGCGATTGCGCTCGGCCATCCGCTGGGCGCAACCGGTGCCATTCGCGCGGCCACCGTTATCCATGCGCTACAGCGCCACCAACTGAAGTATGGGATGGTGACAATGTGCGTCGGCATGGGGCAGGGCGCTGCGGGTATTTTCGAACGTGTTTGAGTTGACAATCGAGAAATGACCATGACCACATCTTCCATCTCCGAAATTCTCACCCACATTGACGCGGGTGTGTTGAGCCTGACCATCAATCGCCTCGACAGAAAAAACTCTATTACCGCTGCCATGTACGCCGCTATGGCCGATGTGCTGGCTGCAGCCGAGAAAGACAGCGCTGTTCGCGTCCTCGTCATTCAAGGGCATGAAACCATTTTTTCAGCAGGCAACGACATCGGTGATTTTTTAAACAAGCCACCATCGACGCAAGACTCTCCAGTCTTTCGATTTTTATACGGCATCAGTGCTTTTTCAAAACCCATCGTGGCGGCTGTCTGTGGCCCGGCAGTCGGCATTGGCACCACGCTGCTGCTGCATTGCGATTTGATTTACGCGGGCGACAACGCGGCTTTCTCCATGCCGTTTGTCAATTTGGGGCTGTGCCCGGAGGCCGGCTCAAGCCTGCTGGTGCCGCAACTCATGGGCTACCCGCGAGCGACTGAAGCGTTGCTGTTGGGCGATCCCTTCAGCGCTGAAACCGCACTCGAGATCGGGCTGATCAACCGCATCGTGCCGCCAGCAGAGGTGAGTGCTTTGGCCCAGCAACAAGCCAGGAAGCTGGCCGCCAAGCCACTCTCATCCATCATCGAGACCAAGCGCCTGATGAAGCAAGCCAACGCCAGCGCAGTCAAACAACGCATTCACGATGAGAGCCTGAGCTTTGGGCGCTTGCTCAGTGAGCCCGCTGCGCGTGAGGCTTTTACAGCGTTCATGCAAAAACGCAAGCCGGACTTTTCAAACGTGTAGATTCGAACGTATCATGCCTATCCGGTTAACGCCCAAAACCACTAGCGGTAGTAGCTAAAGCCAGATGGAAAACGCTACCTATGGTGTCCTTGGGTGTCAACCGGATAGGC
>JAYVPR010000116.1:0-2353 GCA_043757245.1 Polaromonas sp.
GGCAAGCACTTGGTCTGGCCTGTGCCCGCCATGCAGCGCTTGCGAGAGTTCCTGGGGCGCCGTTGCATAGATAATGATTTTTGGCGTGGCCATGAAGACCTCACCATGCGCGACTTCATGGACCGCCATGGCGTGTGGCGCGGCCCGTATGAAGAAGGTACGCTGTTCTTTTACCTTGACGAGTACGCCAAAGACCAGCCAAAAGACCTGCTGTCCGTCTTGGCCGTGACAGGCGAATGGCTGATGCAGGCGCTTAAAAAGCAAAGCACCCTGGTTGAAAAGAACATAGATGCGCTCTCGGGCCTGTTGCAGCTCAACCGCGCCGAGCGCGCCCTGTTGCTTTATGGCACGCTGGCCCGCTACCAGCGCGATTTACGCAGCCTGCTGGTGGAGTTCAAAGTCAAAAATGCACCTGAGGCCTATGCCGCATTGGCCGAGGTGGCCGGCGTCAAACCTGCAGAAGTGGGCGAAGCCCTGCGTGCTGGTTCGCGTCTTGAGCGTATTGGCTTGGTCGAAAACCTGATATCCGAGCACAATATTACCGATCTGGGCGATCTGATGAAAGTCAGCGAAAAGCTGCCCACCGTGCTGATGCGTGAATACCGTGACAAAGCCGAGCTGATGGCTGTGTTCACCCGCCCTTCAGGCAAAACAGCGCTCGCGCTAAGCGACTTCACTTACGTGCAAGACGATGCCCAAGTACTTTGCACTCTGCTGCGCAACGCCGTGGCCCGCAAAGAGGCGGGTGTGAACGTGCTGCTTTACGGCCCGCCTGGCACCGGCAAAACCGAATTGGCCAAGGTGGTGGCCCACGCCGCAGGCTTGGAGCTGTTTGAGGTGGAATACGCGGACCGTGACGGCAATTCACTCAGCGGGCGCGACCGTTACCGCTCGTTGCAAATCGCGCAGGTGTTCCTCAAAGGCAGCCGCAACGCTGCGCTGCTGTTTGACGAAGTGGAAGACGTTTTTCCGCCTATCAGCAGCGAGGCCGCCCAACTGATGGCCCGCACCGATCAGCTGGCCGCGCCCGGCAACGGCAGCGTGAACGGCAAGGCCTGGGTCAACCAGATTCTGGAATCCAACACCGTGCCTACGCTGTGGGTGACGAACCGCATTGAGCAAATTGACCCCGCTTTCCGCCGCCGCTTTGCCTACCACCTGGAGCTGAAATCGCCGCCACCTGGTGCCCGTGAAGGCGTGGTGCGCAAGACTTTAGAGGGGGTGGCTGTCAGTGATGCGTTCATTGCCAAGCTGACTGAGCGCAAAGGGCTGACGCCTGCGCAAATCCGCACTGCGGTCAAGTTCGCTGGGTTGGCGCAAGCTGAAGCCTGCCCCCCCCGCAGCCGTCAAACCCTCAAACCCAGTGTCAAAACCATAGCGGCTAACGCTGAACGGACAAGCGCATTAGAGGGTTTGATTGAGCGGCAACTCAAAAATGCCGATCTGGCCTTAGGCAACCGCAATGGCGAATCGCAAGGGCGGCTCAGCGTCACCACGTACGATCTGGACATGCTCAACGTGGAGAGCCGCTTTGATATTCCCCGCATTGTTCAGGCCCTGAAAGCCCGTGGCCACGGTGCGCTGTGCTTTTACGGCGCACCCGGCACCGGTAAAACCGCACTTGCAGAGCACATTGCCAAAGCGCTGGACAAGCCGCTCATCATCAAGCAAGCGAGCGACCTTCTCAGCAAGTTTGTCGGTGAAACCGAGCAAAATATGGCTGCCATGTTCCGCGAAGCCGAAGCGGAAAAAGCGGTGCTGTTGCTCGATGAGGCCGACAGCTTTTTGCAAGACCGCCGGGGTGCCCAGCGCACCTATGAGGTGACCGAAGTGAACGAAATGTTGCAAGGCATGGAGCGTTTTAACGGCATCTTCATCTGCACCACCAACTTGTTTGACAGCATCGACCCCGCCGCCCTGCGGCGATTCACCTTCAAGATTCAGTTCAAACCACTCAAGCCCGTGCAACGCGAGACCATGTTCGTGACCGAAGCTTTGGCCGGGGACGCAGGCGCCCTCACCCCGGAGATCAAAACCCGGCTGGCCGAGCTGACGCAACTCTGCCTGGGCGACTTCGCCGCCGTGCGGCGGCAAGCGGTGATTCTGGATGCCGCACTGGAGCCGCTGGAGTTTTTGGCTCAACTAGAAGCCGAACACCGCGTCAAGCCCGAGGTGCGCGAGTCACGAGGCATGGGGTTTATGGCACCACCGGGCTAAAGCCCCACCACCCGCAACACCTCTTCCCCATAAGCCTCCAGCTTCTTCGCCCCAATCCCGCTGATGCCTTGCAGATCGTCCAGGGTTTGCGGCACGCGCGCGGCAATGGCGGCCAGGGTGGCGTCGTGGAAGATCA
>JAYVPR010000117.1:0-2352 GCA_043757245.1 Polaromonas sp.
TTGTTGCGAATCGCTTGTGTGGCATAGCCACACGGCACGCTTCGCGCCTAGCACCCGATCCCGAATCCGACGGCCAAATGCACAACTTATTCCTGAACGAGCCCTTAATATCGAATTCATCAGGAGACTAACGTGGTTGGAACAACACACTTTTCATCGCAGTATCGTCCTCTTCTGGCGTGTGCATTCGCACTGGCGTTCTGCAGCTTTGCATGATGTGCCAACGCTTGATGAGGCAGGCTTGAAAGGCTTTAGTCTGGGGACTTGGTTTGGTGTGCTTGCCCCTGCTGCAACACCCAAAAATATCGTCACCCGCCTGAATGCCGAGATGGTCAAAACTAGTCAAAGAGGCCAAAGTGACTATGGCGTGATGTGAGAGCGACCCAGTCTCTTACGTTCGGGTCGTGCGTTCAATGCCCGGCAGATTTTGAGAACAAATTCAGCACCGCAACACCGGCAATGATCAGCGCCATGCCGACCATACCCATTGCATCAATCTTTTGGCTGTGAACAAAGTAGCTGGTAATCGTGATCAGCACAATGCCCAAGCCAGACCAGATCGCATAGGCCACGCCGGTGGGAATGGTTTTCATCGTCACCGTTAAAAAATACAGAGCGACACCATAACCGATGACCGTGATGATGGACGGCACCAGTTTGGTAAAGCTGTCGCTTGATTTGAGCGCAGTGGTGCCGATGACTTCACCAATGATGGCGATGCCCAGGGCGAGATAGGAATTCATTCAGTGTCTCTCCAGAAATTCTGTTGCGGAAATTCTGAATTCTAGGGACTGGCTTGGCATAACGGCCCATTACCCCTTCAAGGCGCGGCACAATGAGTTGAGGAGATTTTTAATGACACACCCTGATTCCAGTATGACCCGTGAACCAAGAGAGTTCTTGCGGCATTTGTTTGATGTAGCCGTCAAGCGAGCTTCGCCGCTTGAGTCCACCGCCGCCTATCTGCCCCAGCCGCCCAAGGCGGGCCGCACCATCGTGATTGGCGCTGGCAAAGCGGGCGGTGCCATGGCGCAGGCGGTCGATGCGTTGTGGCCACAAGATGCCCCACTCGAAGGCCTGGTCGTGACGCGCTACCAGCATATTCCGCCACAGCCAGCGGGGCTTGAGGGGTTTGAGTCGCGCATTGAAATTGTTGAGGCGGCTCACCCCGTGCCTGATGCGGCTGGCCTGGCAGCCTCTGAGCGCATGCTGGCGATGGTGCAGGGGTTGACTGAAAACGATCTGGTGCTGTGCCTGATTTCAGGCGGTGGTTCTGCACTATTAACGTTGCCTGCCGAGGGTTTGACATTGGCGGACAAGCAGCGTATTAACCAGGCTTTGCTAAGTAGCGGCGCGAATATTTCAGAGATGAACTGCCTGCGCAAACACCTCTCGCGCATCAAGGGTGGCCGCCTGGCAGCAGCCTGCGCGCCTGCACGTGTGGTCACGCTCACCATCAGCGATGTGCCTGGCGACGACCCGTCCATCATTGCCAGCGGCCCAACAGTACCCGATGTCTCGACCTGCGCTGACGCACTGGCCATCTTGAAGCGTTATCACATTGAGGTGCCTGCTTCGGTCCTGACGCAGCTTGAAAGCGGCGCGCTTGAAACGCCCAAGCCTGGTGATGTGGCGTTTAGCGGTCATGAAGTTCACCTGATCGCCACCCCACAGCAAAGCCTGGAGGCCGCAGCCGCTGCTGCCAGGGCGGTGGGGCTGAATGCCTACATCCTGAGCGACGAAATGGAAGGCGAGTCGCGTGAAGTCGGCAAAGTGCATGCAGCGCTGGCGCGTGCCACAGCCAAAGGCACAGGCGCATTTCAAAAGCCATGCGTGATACTGAGCGGCGGTGAGACAACTGTCACCATCAAACCGCTGCGCGCAGGTGCTGCCAAAGGACGCGGTGGCCGGGCTGGCGAGTTTTGCATGGGTCTGGCGCTAGGTCTGCAAGGCCAGAGCGGTGTGTTTGCACTCGCCGCCGACACCGACGGCATAGACGGTGTTGAAGACAACGCAGGTGCTTATGTTGCGCCCGATACGCTAAAACGTGCTGCCGTCAACGGCCTGAAGCTGGACGAACACCTGGACCGCAACGATGCCTATGGTTACTTTGACGCGTTGGGTGATCTGGTCGTCACGGGACCCACATATACCAATGTAAATGACTTTCGGGCGCTATTGATTTTGTAGCTTACTACGCGCTTAATTGTTGGGCTTTTCCTGCTTTTCCTGCTTTTATGAATTAAATGGCATTACACTACTGTCCGGTCAAAAGTTGAACAAAATCAATTGGTTAGCGTTGGGTAGAGGGTCAGATTCGTAGTCATCACCCTGCAAGGCGCATGAAACCTA
>JAYVPR010000118.1:0-2352 GCA_043757245.1 Polaromonas sp.
AGACTGGACGACTCGCTGGTTAAAACCTCGCCGCGCACCCCCATAACAGCCGTCACATTGGCGTTGGCCGACACGCCTGCCTTGGCATCTGCTGCTGCAGAGGCCTTGGAGCCGTTTTCCGCATTGCCTGTGCCCAAGCCGACGTTGGCATTTGCACCGCCAGTTGCGTTGGCATTGGCGTCCCGGAAAAAGCCGACTGAGGCGGTTACCGTGCTGCTGCTGCTGGAGGCCTCATTGCGGCCAGCCAGCACCTCTACATTTTTAGCCTGCACAGCCACATCGCCGCCTGCAGCCACGTTGGCCCCACGCATGGTCAGCGTGCCCTCGGTCTGAGCGTTCAGATTACCGCCAATGTTCAAACCTGAGGCAACACTTTGCCTACTGCTTGACTGCGAATTGGTTGTACTTACTTCGGTCAGCTTTGTATTAAAGGTGCCGTTGGCGTCAGCCGTGGCGTTGGCACCCGTATTGGTCTGGCCGTTCGCGCTGGGTTTTTCAAATGGAGCAGCCTTGTTGCCGCTTATTTTGTCTGCGGCAAGTTGGGCGCCATTGCCCGTGGCTGCATTGCCACCCGCGCCCGAGCCAGCATTGGCCTGCCCCGCTGCCCCGGCACCCAGTTCAGTTTTCAACACGCTGGTGGTCACGCTAGTAGTGGTGGTGCGCTGGGTGTTTTCACCGTCGAGAACGCGAATGCCCTCTTTGGCCGTGAGTGCGGCGTTGCCTCCCACCGCCAGGTTAGAACCCTGCACCGTCAATACGCCCTGAGTAGTGGCTGCCAGATTACCACCCACACTAAGGCTCGAGCCTGCGCTTCTTCGCGTATCCGTCTGGGTGACAGTGACGTTGTTTTCTACCAGGGAAGCGCTTGCGGCACCCGCGGCTCGGGCATTCGCGTCGGCATCGGCTTTCGCGCCTACTGCAACACCTGCAGTCAGACCTCCTTTTGAGGCTGCGGAACCACTGGCATCTGCACCGGCGTTGGCGCCAGCGCTGGCGTTACCGTCACCAGTCGATTTCAAGAAGTCGGTGGTGCTGGTCGTGGTGGTCGTGCGCTGGGTGTTTTCACCATCCAGCACGCGAATGCCATCGCGGGCATTCAAAGCGGCGTTACCCGCCACAGCCAGGTTAGAGCCTTGCACTGTCAAGGTGCCCTGGGTATTTGCCACCAGATTACCGCCTACCCTGAAGTTGGATGCCACGCTGTTGCGCGAATCGGTCTGGGTGACGGTGTCGGTCACCCGTGCCAACGAACCCCCGCCGTTGCCTGATGCCTCTGCACCGGCTTTTGCATTCGCACCAGTACCTGCACCTGCGCCCGCATCGGTGCTGCTGCCAGTGGACCCTTGGACTAAAAAGGCATTTGTGTTGGTGGTGGTGGTAGTGCGCGACTCGTTCAGGCCGTTTAGAACATTGATGCCTTTTTGGGTATCAATCACTACATTGCCGCTTACATTTAGGTTAGAGCCTTGCAGCGTCATCGCTCCGCCAGTTCTGACCGTCAGGTTGCCGGGTTGCGTGCCAGTACCCGCGTTGATGGTTGAACCCGCATTGGTACCCCTGAAGCTGTCTGACGTGACAGTCTGCGTGCCTATCACGCCGCCGCCAACGCCTTGCCCGCTGCTGGCGCTTTGCGACCGGGTTGTAGAGGTGTCTTGCCGCGCCAGCACATTGAAGTTACCGCCGGCATCGACTGTCAGCCCGCCCGCCGCATTCACGCCGCTGCCTGCAATGGTGGTGTCGCGGCCGCTGGTGACGTTGAGCCGCCCACCCGTGTTGAGCGATGAGCCCACGTTGGTGGTGGTG
Organism: Polaromonas sp.; assembly: GCA_043757245.1. Lineage (GTDB taxonomy): Bacteria > Pseudomonadota > Gammaproteobacteria > Burkholderiales > Burkholderiaceae_C > Polaromonas. The sequence continues at coordinate 1,804 of JAYVPR010000118.1, forward strand.
GTTGTGGTGCTGCTGCCCTCGGTGCGTTGGCTGCCGTTGTCAGTGGACGTTAACGAGTTGGTGGTTTCGGTTTTGACAAGGGTGTCAAACCTCACGTCTCTACCAGCTCTGAGTGTCGCGTCGCCCACAGCATTCACCTTGCCGCCTGATACCAGGATGTCTTTATTGGCATCCAGGGCCAAGTTGCCTGTGGCAGATATCGTGCCCGTGTTGCTGACAATATTGCCCGCCACCGTAGTGATGTTGTTGATGCTGCCTTCAGTCGATCTGAGCGACACATTGCCGCCTGTGATGGTGCCAGCCGTGTTGGTAATATCGCCACGGGACACCACCTGAAGCGATTTTTCTCCACCAATGGAGCCGCCCGTATTGGTCAGCGACGCGACATCCATCTTCACGTTGGTGCCGGCTATGACTGCGCCAGTGACCAACGCCAGACGCGTGGCTGTTGCCAGATAAACAACCGGTGCCAGCACGCGTTGGCCAGCCACCGTGGTTTCGACCATCCAGACAATGTCGGACTTGAGGTTGGCAATCTGGTCAGGCGTC
>JAYVPR010000119.1:0-2347 GCA_043757245.1 Polaromonas sp.
TACCGGGTCAAGCGAGCGCCAAATATACCAAGTTGCCACACTGCAATAGGGAGCCCAGGCGGCGGCCACCTCACGCGCATCGTTACGGCTAACGGATTCACCTGAAAAATAGTTTTTGCTGATGCCGTTGATAAGGCCCACATCATCCAGCGGCAACACGTTGGGGCGTCGCAGGTAAAAAATCAAAAACATCTCGGCTGTCCAGCGGCCAATGCCGCGAATGGCAATCAGCTCTGCAATGATAGCTTCGTCGTCCATCGCGCCCCAGTCCTTGACGTGAACCGTACCCGCGTCAAAGTGAATCGACAAATCGACCAGATATTCAATCTTGCGTGCACTCAGGCCAGCTGCGCGCATGTCGTCCACTTTCAGCTTGAGCACATTGGCAGGTGTCATCTTCTTCGGCAGCGCTTCAAACCTGCGCCACACCGACTGTGCCGCCTTGACCGATATCTGCTGGCCCACAATGCTGCGCGCCAAGGTGTTGAACGCATCGCCGCGTGACTGCAAGCTTGCATCGCCAAACTGCGGAATCAGCCGCTTCATCACGCGATCTTTTTTGGCCAGGTGCTTGCAGGCTTCCAGCCAGTATTCGGGCGTGTTGTCGGCTGGAGCGGCCTCAACCGAGACAGCAGTTAACATTGGTTTTACTATTTTTTTCATAGCTGGTCACGCCCATAAATATTGGTCTGCAGCACCGAATGCTGTTCAAAAATCACGTTTTTGCCACCCATTTGGTGCCTGTTGGCGAATCTTTCAGCACAACACCCTGCGCCAGCAGCGTGTTGCGGATGCGGTCAGCCGTGGCGAAGTCCTTGGCGGCCTTGGCCGCGGCGCGCTGTGCAATCAGGGCTTGAATGCTGGCATCGCTCAGTGCTGCGCCCGCTTGCAGATAGTCGCCCGGCTTGCCTTGCAGCAGGCCGAGGCAAGCGCCTAAGCTTTTAAGCAGGCCAGCCGACTCGACAGACCCGGTTTTGTTGACTTCGCCGGCCAGTTCGAACAGCACGGCCACGGCTTCGGGCGTGCCAAAGTCTTCGTCCATCGCCGCACGGAAGCGCGCGGCGATGGAATGGGTCCAGTCGATGGCGACGACAGATGGCGCCACCAGAGCAAGCGCGGTATACAGCCGCTTCAGCGAACTGCGCGCATCATCCAGGTGCGCATCACTGTAATTTAGCGGGCTGCGGTAGTGCGCACGAATGATGAAAAAGCGTACCGTCTCGGTGTCGTACTTGGCGAGGATTTCACGAATGGTGAAAAAGTTGCCCAGCGACTTGGACATCTTTTCGTTATCCAGCCGGACAAAGCCGTTGTGCATCCAGATGCTGGCCAGTGGTTTGCCAAACGCACCTTCAGACTGCGCGATTTCGTTTTCATGGTGCGGGAACTGCAGGTCAGCACCGCCGCCGTGGATGTCAAACGACTCGCCCAGCAAGGCGCAGGCCATGGCCGAGCATTCGATGTGCCAGCCGGGTCTTCCGGGGCCGTAGGCGCTGGGCCATTTGGCATCGTATGGCTCGGCAGGTTTGGCGCTCTTCCAGAGCACAAAATCCAGCGGGTCGTCCTTGCCATCGAGCACATCGACGCGTTCACCGGCACGCAACTCATCCAGCGATTTGCCGGACAGCTTGCCGTAGCCGTCAAATTTGCGCACTGCATAATTCACGTCACCTGCGCCCGTGCCAGACTGCGCCTGGTAGGCTAGGCCCTTTTTTTCGAGGGTCGAAATCAGGCTTACCATTTGCGGCACGTAGTCGGTGGCGCGCGGCTCATGGGTGGGCCGCTCTATGCCCAGGGCATCGGCATCCTGGTGCAGGGCTTGCACCATGCGGTCGGTCAAGGCGCGTATGGTTTCACCGTTTTCAACAGCGCGTTTGATGATCTTGTCGTCAATGTCCGTGACGTTACGCACATAGGTGACCTTCAAACCACTGACCTTCAGCCAGCGCTGCACCACATCAAAAGCCACCATCGCCCGGGCATGGCCCAAGTGGCACAGGTCGTAAACCGTCATTCCGCACACATACATGCGAACCTGACCGGGGATCAAAGGCGAAAAATCCTGCACGTCTCGCGATAGCGTGTTGTAAATCCGAAGGCTCATGAATTGTCTGACGTCGTGACGTGGGGTTTCAGCAGGTTGCCCAAAAAGGCGGTTGGCCCAGCGGGCCGTAGCAGGGCGATTAAACTATACCCCTCGGCTACAATTGATCAGTATATCCAGAGCACCTACCCCTAAAAAGCCGCAAAAATTGCAGAGGACTTATGTTTAAACCAGCATTTCATTCAAATCAGCCCTTCAGTACACAATTGACTTTTGCCCTGCGCTTTATTTTGCTGGCTGCAA
>JAYVPR010000120.1:0-8580 GCA_043757245.1 Polaromonas sp.
TGATTTGGTCGCGCTGATGGGCGATGGGTATCCGCGCTTGAAGGCCGATGGCGCACGGGTGATGGACGTGTTGCGGGTTGAAGAAGAGCGGTTTTTTGAGACGCTTGAAATTGGGATGGGTATTTTGCGCAAATCTTTCAATGAGTTAGACGCTCTCGTGTACCTCGACACGGAACGCCAGCGAATAAAAACCCCCGGTGCTACTCCGCGAGTTATGGTGTTTGACCCAGCTTTCCCGTTGAGCGGAGAAGTTGCATTTAAGCTGCATGACACGTATGGTTTTCCGCTAGATTTAACTGCTGATATCTGCCGCGAGGAAGGTGTGCTAATTGACGAGGCGGGTTTTCACGCCGCCATGGACAAGCAAAAAACCTCAGCCAGAGCCGCTGGCAAATTCAAGATGGACAAGGCGCTTGATTATTCAGGCGCAGGCCATCCGTTTACTGGTTACACCCTGCTTGAAGAGCCTGCCAAAGTCGTGGCGCTGTATCTGGATGGTGCTGCGGTGCAGTCTTTAAGCGCCGGGCAGAGCGGAATCGTCGTGCTGAACACCACGCCGTTTTATGCCGAGAGCGGTGGGCAGGTGGGGGACCAGGGATCAATTTCTTCAGGCGCAACCGTGTTTGCGGTCGATGACACCCAAAAAATTAAGACTGATGTCTTTGGCCACCATGGCAGCGTGAGCCAAGGCACACTCAAAGTCGGCGACGCCGTCACCGCCCAGGTCAGCACCGACATTCGCGCCGCCACCATCCGCAACCACAGCGCCACCCACTTGATGCACAAAGCCTTGCGCGAGGTGCTGGGAACGCACGTGCAGCAAAAGGGCAGCTTGGTCGATGCCGACAAGACCCGTTTTGACTTTACCCACAACGCCCCAGTCACTGACACACAAATCCGCGAGATTGAGGCCAAAGTCAATGCTGAAATTTTGACCAACGCGGCAACTGATGCGAGCGAAATGGACATGGAAGCCGCGCAAAAAACTGGCGCCATGATGCTGTTCGGTGAAAAGTATGGCGACAAGGTTCGTGTCTTGAGCATTGGCAGCAGCAAAGAACTCTGCGGCGGCACACACGTCAGCCGCACCGGGGACATTGGCCTGTTCAAAATTGTGGGTGAAAGCGGCGTAGCGGCGGGTGTGCGCCGGGTGGAGGCTGTCACGGGCGGCAACGCGCTGGCGTATCTGCAGTCGCTCGAAACTACTGTTGAGTCTGCTGCGGCCTCGCTCAAAGCTAACCCTGCTGATTTGCAAAACCGCATCGACCAGGTGCTAGACAACGTCAAGGCGCTTGAAAAAGAAGTCGCCGCGCTTAAAGGCAAGCTGGCCTCGTCGCAAGGCGATGAGTTGGTGCTGCAAGCGGTTGATGTCAAGGGCATCAAGGTGCTGGCCGCCAGGCTTGAAGGCGCGGATGCCAAGACGCTACGTGACACCATGGACAAGCTCAAAGACAAGCTGAAAACCGCCGTCATCGTGCTTGCTGCTATTGATGGCGACAAGGTGCAAATCGCAGCAGGCGTCACGGCAGATACGTTAGGCAAAGTCAAAGCTGGCGAGCTGGTGAACTTTGTCGCCAGCCAAGTCGGCGGCAAAGGCGGCGGCAAGGCCGATATGGCGATGGCAGGCGGCACCGATGCCTCAAAACTGCCGGATGCGCTGAAGTCGGTACAAGCTTGGGTGACTGAGCGGATTTAAGATGAGGTTGATATTGCTATATATTTAATAGCTGCTTGCGCCCGTATCTATTGGACTAAATGACAAAATAATGCCTGAAAACAGTTAAAAAAACTGCTTTCAGGCGTTTTCAGCCCCCCAACTTTCATCCTTTAAACCACGGCGGCAATACTCGCGCAAACATGCGCAATATTGCCACTGTTCAAAGCCGCCACACACATCCGCCCGGCATCTGTGCCGTACACGCCAAACTCACTGCGCAGCCGCTGCATCTGGTCTTTGGAAAGGCCTGAATAGCTGAACATGCCGATCTGGTCGGTAATAAAGCTCATGTCTTGCTTCACGCCCGCAGCCTTCAGCCCATCCACCAGCTTTTGCCGCATGGCTTTGATGCGAACGCGCATCTCGGTCAGCTCGGCCTCCCACTGGGCGCGCAGCTCGGGGGTGTTCAGCACCGTGGCGACTACCGTTGCGCCGTGGATTTGCGGGTTGCTGTAGTTGGTGCGAATCACCAGTTTCAGCTGGCTCAGCACGCGGTCTGCTTCTTCTTTGCTGGCGCAGACGACTGACAACGCACCAACGCGCTCGCCGTATAAGCTGAAGCTTTTGCTGAAAGAAGTCGATACGAAAAAATTCAGGCCAGCGGCGACGAATTTGGCTACCGCCGCGCCGTCCTCTTCAATCCCATAACCAAAACCCTGGTAGGCCATGTCTAAAAATGGCGTGATGTTACGCGCCTTGACGACGGCTATCACTCGGTCCCACTGGGCGGGGGTGATGTCGTAGCCGGTTGGGTTGTGGCAGCAGGCGTGCAGCACAACTATGGTGCCTGCCTCTGCGCCGTTTAAGGCGGCCAGCATCCCTTCAAAGTCAATGCCGCGCTTGGCTGCGTCGTAATACGGGTGGCTGACAACTTCAAAACCAGCTTGGGTGAACAGGGCGCGGTGGTTTTCCCAGCTCGGGTCTGAAATCATGACTTTGGCGTTGGGACTGAGCTTTTTCAAAAAGTCAGCGCCAATTTTCAAACCGCCGGTGCCGCCTATGCCCTGGGCAGTAGCAATCCGGCCACTTTTGACAGGCTCACTGTCAGCACCAAATACCAGAGTTTTGACGGCTGCGTCATAGGCAGCAATGCCGTCAATCGGCAAGTAGCCGCGCGGCTTTGGGGACACCATCATCAGCTTTTCAGCGGCCTGTACGCAGCCCAGCAGCGGCAGTTTGCCGTTGTCGTCGTAGTACATGCCGACGCCCAGATTGACTTTATGGGGGCTGGTATCAGCCGCAAATGCTTCATTGATGCCCAAAATCGGATCGCGTGGGGCCATTTCGACGGCAGTGAATATTGACATGGAACTCCTGAAAAGTGAAAAAGTCGTAAGCTAGAGGGTTGCACTGATTTTAACGGTGCTTGCAAGCTGATTTTTGAGGTTTCCATGCCAGAAGTACTAGAACCCGTAACGTCGATACATATCCCAACGAACCCAACGAACCCAACGAATGATGCCCAGCTCACGGGCACATTCGCAAACTTCCCCAACTCGCCGTTCGAACTGTTTCAGCCTTACCTGCCGGCTGGCGATCAGCCGCAGGCGATTGAAAAACTGGTGGAAGGCGTGAACGATGGCGAGGTGTTTCAAACCCTGTTGGGCGTGACGGGGTCAGGCAAAACGTACACCATGGCCAACGTGATTGCGCGGGTTGGTCGGCCTGCGATTGTTTTTGCACCGAACAAAACGCTTGCCGCACAGTTGTACAGCGAGTTCCGCGAGTTTTTCCCGAAAAATGCGGTGGAGTATTTCGTCAGTTACTACGACTACTACCAGCCTGAAGCTTATGTGCCTCAGCGCGATTTGTTTATTGAAAAAGACTCTGCCATCAACGAGCACATCGAGCAGATGCGCCTGTCGGCCACCAAGAGCGTGCTGGAGCGGCGCGACACCATCATTGTTGCGACAGTCAGCGCCATTTACGGCATTGGTGCGCCAGAAGACTACACGCAGATGCGGTTCATCGCTCGCGTCGCCGACAAGATGGGCCAGCGTGACGTGATTGCGCGGCTGATACGCATGCAATACCAGCGCAATGACGTGGACTTTTCACGTGGTACGTTCCGTGTCCGCGGCGATGTAATTGATGTGTTTCCGGCCGAGCATTCAGAACTCGCTTTGCGCATTGAGCTGTTTGACGACGAGATCGAATCGCTACAACTGTTTGACCCGCTGACAGGTCGTATCCGCCAAAAAGTACCGCGCTTTGTGGTCTACCCCAAAAGCCATTACGTGACGCCGCGCGACAAGGTAATGTCGTCGATTGAAACGATCAAGCTGGAGTTGGCCGAACGGATTGATTATTTTGTCAAGCAAGGTAAGCTGGTCGAGGCACAGCGCATCGAGCAGCGCACCCGGTTTGACCTGGAAATGCTGACCGAGATCGGTCACTGCAAAGGCATTGAAAATTACACCCGTCATTTAAGTGGCGCGCCACCCGGCTCACCGCCATCCACCCTGTGCGATTACATGCCCAAAGATGCGGTGATGTTTCTGGACGAAAGCCACGTCATGATGGGCCAGCTCAGCGCCATGTACAACGGCGACCGCTCGCGCAAAACCACGCTGGTCGACTATGGCTTCAGGCTGCCCAGTGCGCTGGATAACCGCCCACTGAAGCTGGAAGAGTTTGAAACGAAGATGCGCCAGGCGATTTTTGTGTCGGCCACGCCCGCTGCGTATGAAAAGGAGCACGCTGGCCAGGTGGTAGAGCAAGTTGTGCGCCCGACTGGGTTGGTTGACCCGCAAGTTGAAGTGCGCCCGGCAGTCAACCAGGTTGACGATGTGCTGGGTGAAATTCGTATTCGCGTTGATAAAAACGAGCGGGTGTTAATTACCACGCTCACCAAGCGCATGGCCGAGCAACTGACCGATTACCTGAGCGAAAACGGCGTAAAAGTTCGTTACCTGCATAGCGACGTCGAAACGGTGGAGCGAGTGGAGATTTTGCGTGACCTGCGGTTGGGTGCGTTTGATGTGTTGGTCGGGATTAATTTATTGCGTGAAGGCCTGGATATCCCTGAGGTATCTTTGGTGGCGATTCTGGATGCTGACAAAGAAGGATTTTTGCGCTCAGAACGCAGTCTGATTCAAACCATTGGCCGCGCAGCCCGTAACCTGCATGGCCGTGCGATTTTGTATGCTGACAGGATCACTGATTCAATGGCCAAGGCCATGGGTGAAACCGAGCGCCGCCGCAACAAACAAATTGCCCACAATATTGAGCACAACATCACACCGAAAAGCGTGGTCAAGCGTATCAAGGACTTGATTGACGGCGTTTACAGCGAAAAGTCAGGCAAGGAGGCTGACAAGCTCCTGATGCAAAAAGCGCTGGTCGAAGATATGAGCGAGAAAGACGTTTCGCGCGAGATCAAGCGGCTTGAAAAGCAGATGGTGGAGCACGCCAAAAATTTGGAGTTTGAAAAAGCCGCCAAGGTACGTGATCAGTTACACATGCTCAAAGAACAGGCTTTTGGTGCGCCTGGCCTGGATAACGTCGGTCCCATAAGTGCTTAGTTACTAAGCAGTATTTATTTTTACCGCGCGGTTAAATTTCAACAAAACCCCTTGATTTCTGCTATACTTGACAAATCTAGTCAAGATCATACGAATAACAACATAGATGCCCGCGCGCAGGTTGCCTGTGCAGGGCGGCTGGAGGAGAAAACCTCTTTTGAAACATTATTTTCAAAAGTGACAACGGTAGTCAAGCTAACTATAAGGAGCTTGTTATGCGCCTCACGACCAAAGGCCGCTTTGCGGTCACAGCAATGATCGATCTCGGCCTTCGCCAAAACAGCGGCCCTGTCACACTCGCAGCCATCAGCCAGCGTCAGCAGATTTCTCTGTCGTATCTGGAGCAACTGTTTGGTAAGCTGCGCCGCCACGAGCTGGTGGAATCCACCCGTGGCCCCGGCGGCGGATACACGCTGGGGCGCAAAGCCTCTGACATTACCGTGGCCGACATCATTGTGTCGGTGGACGAGCCGATTGACGCTACCCATTGTGGTGGCAAAGAAAACTGTCTGGGCGAAGGCGCTCGTTGTATGACGCATGATCTTTGGGCATCACTCAACAGCCGCATGGTGGAATTTTTGGACTCTGTCAGCCTGCAAAAACTGGTGGATGAGCAATTGGCTAAGGGCTTGGTGGTTGAAAACTCACCGATGGTAAAGAGAGCCATCTTTACTCAGCCGATGCCAAAACCAACGCGGGTGAATGCACCTAACTCAGTGTTTGCCTTGGGTAATGCTTTTTCAAAGTCTTGAGCGCCACCATCGCATTTTGTCTCCCGCTATCTAGCCCGTTAACTTTTTAAGTCAGCCAAATGGAAACCCCCCACTTCCCGATCTACATGGACTACAGCGCCACCAATCCGTGCGACCCGCGGGTGGTAGATGCCATGATTCCGTGGTTGCGCGAGCATTTCGGTAACCCCGCCTCGCGCAGCCATGCGTGGGGCTGGGAAGCCGAAGCCGCAGTTGAGAAAGCCCGTGAGCAAATTGCCGAATTGATAGGCGCTGACCCGCGCGAGATCGTCTGGACAAGCGGTGCAACCGAGTCGAATAACCTAGCGCTCAAGGGTGCAGCCAACTTTTACAAGTCCAAGGGCAAGCACATCATCACCGTCAAAACCGAGCACAAAGCCGTGCTGGACACTTGCCGTGAGCTGGAGCGCCAGGGGTTTGATTGCACCTATCTTGACGTTCAGGCCGACGGCCTGGTTGATATGGAGGTGCTCAAGGCCGCGATTCGGCCAGACACGATTTTGGTCAGCGTCATGTTCGTGAACAACGAAATTGGCGTGGTGCAAGACATTGCGGCCATTGGCACGCTGTGCCGTGAAAAAGGCATCATCTTCCACGTTGATGCGGCGCAAGCCACGGGTCGGATCGACATCGACATGGCTACGTTGCCAGTCGATTTGATGAGCCTGACCGCGCACAAAACCTACGGCCCCAAAGGAATTGGCGCGCTGTATGTACGCCGCAAACCGCGTGTGCGCTTAGAGGCGCAAATGCACGGTGGCGGGCACGAGCGCGGTATGCGCTCCGGCACGCTGCCAACGCACCAGTGCGTCGGCATGGGCGAGGCCTACCGCATCGCCAAGGCAGAGATGCATGAAGAAAATAAACGCATTAGCGCCCTGCATGAACGCATGTTGAACGGCTTGAAAGACGTTGAAGAAGTTTTCCTCAATGGTCATGCCGACAAGCGCGTACCGCACAACCTGAACATGAGCTTTAACTACGTCGAGGGCGAGTCGCTCATCATGGGCATCAAGGGTTTGGCGGTGTCTAGCGGCTCGGCCTGCACGTCTGCCAGCCTAGAGCCAAGCTATGTGCTGCGCGCTCTGGGCCGTAGCGACGAGCTGGCCCACAGCAGCCTGCGCATGACGATTGGCCGCTGGACGACGGAAGCAGAAATTGACTACGCGGTTGGCACGATCAAAGAGAACGTCGCCAAGCTGCGCGAACTTTCCCCGTTGTGGGAAATGTTCAAGGATGGTGTGGATCTATCCACCATCCAGTGGGCAGCACACTGACCGCGTCGCCAAAATGAGCCAGCCCTTTGTCTCTCCCCTTGCCGTGCTGAAGCACTGTCTGCGGGATCGTTTCGCGGTCTGGCCCATTTATGGCTTAGCGGTTCATTCACTTTAAGAGGTACACAAAATGGCATACAGCGAAAAGGTCGTAGACCACTATGAAAATCCCCGTAACGTTGGCTCGTTTGAAAAGGGCGACGACACCATAGGCACCGGCATGGTAGGCGCGCCTGCTTGCGGCGACGTGATGAAGCTGCAAATTAAGGTTAATCCTGTCACCGGCGTGATCGAAGACGCACGCTTCAAGACCTACGGTTGCGGCTCGGCCATTGCATCCAGCTCGCTAGTTACCGAGTGGGTCAAGGGCAAGACACTCGACGAAGCGGCCAGCATTAAAAACAGCGCGATTGCTGAAGAGCTGGCGCTGCCGCCGGTGAAGATTCACTGCTCCATTCTGGCTGAGGATGCCATCAAGGCAGCCGTGAATGATTACAAATCACGCCACGCAGTCGCTGCCTGAAAATTGACACTGCTCTAATATGTCCGTAACCCTTACCGACGCAGCTGCCCGCCACGTGACCCGCTACCTTTCCAAGCGCGCTAAGGGTGTGGGCGTGCGGCTGGGCGTCAAAACTACCGGTTGTTCGGGCCTGGCCTACAAGCTTGAATACGCAGACGAAATAGCGCCTGAAGATGTGGTGTTTGAAGACAACGGCATCAAGGTGCTGGTTGACCCGAAGAGCATGGCTTACATTGACGGTACAAAGCTTGACTTTGTGCGCGAGGGGCTCAATGAAGGCTTCAAGTTCATCAATCCCAATGAGCGCGATCGTTGTGGCTGTGGAGAATCGTTTCGCGTTTAACTATCGCGCTTCGCAGCTGCGACAAAGCCGCCCTCACTCAAAGTGCTGGCGGCTTTTTACCGATATGAACCTCCAATCCACTGACTTCGAACTTTTTGGCATCCCCGCGCAGTTTGCGCAAGACCGCGCCATGCTAGACGCAAAATGGAAAGACCTGCAACGCGAAGCTCACCCCGACAAGTTTGTCGTCCAGGGCGCAGCTGCGCAGCGTGTGGCCATGCAGTGGTCGGTGCGCATCAACGAGGCCTATGCACGTTTGAAAGACCCGTTAAAGCGAGCCAGCTATTTGTGCGAACTCAATGGCGCGCCCATCAACGCTGAAAACAACACCGCCATGCCCGCTGACTTCCTGATGCAGCAAATGGAGTGGCGCGAGGCGCTTGACGATGCAAAAACAGTCGAAAAAATGGATCAAATAGCGTTGGAGTCCAATAAATACGGGATTGA
>JAYVPR010000121.1:0-8558 GCA_043757245.1 Polaromonas sp.
GCTTGGGTCAAATTTTCGGCTACCACTGCATCGCTGACACAGCCGTCTTCAAAAGCGGTTTCTAGCAAACGCTCAAACTGCTCACGCGCATGGCTTTCAGATTCATGGTCCGAGTTTTCTAATAAAACACAGTATGGCGCGTCTTGCCAAAGCGGCACGCGCTGCTGCGGGTAATGTTTGACTACCAGGCTCAGAGCAAACTGCCCCATGACTTCAAAGCCGGTCAAACCCGCGCCCAAATGCCTGTGTGCCAGGCCCAGCAGCGCGACGGCGTGTTGCATTGATGGCACAGCCGCCCAGGCCGTGAGTTTTGCAGCGGGCAGGGGGTAGAGTTTTAAGGTGGCGGCTGTGATGATGCCCAACGTGCCTTCACTGCCGACAAACAAATCACGCAGGTCGTAGCCCGTATTGTCTTTGCGCAGGCCACTCAAACCGTGCCAGATGTCGCCTTGTGCGGTAACGACTTCGAGACCCAGACACAAGTCACGCGCGTTGCCATAGCGCACCACCTGCGTGCCGCCCGCATTGGTAGCCAGGTTGCCTCCAATCGTGCAACTGCCTTCAGCAGCGAGACTGAGCGGGAATAAAAACCCCGCTTTTTCAGCCGTGTCTTGCAGGGTTTGCAAGATGCAGCCAGCATCAACCGCCATGGTCAGATTGGCGGCGTCGATGTTGCGCACGCTATTCATACGCTGCAAACTCAGCACCACTTGATCGCCTGATTCATCTGGGATCGAACCTCCGACCAACCCCGTATTGCCCCCTTGCGTGACGATACTGACGCCGCTAGACGCGCAGGCTTTGACGACCGCTGCCACTTGCATTGTGTTGGCAGGTCGAACCACGGCCAGAGCCTTGCCACGCGAGCGCTTGCGCCAGTCCAACTCGTAAGCTGACAAGTCGCCATCTACCAGGACGTGAGTTGAGCCAACAGTACTCTTTAGTTGATCAATCAGACCGTGTCGCATGGCTAGTAGCTTCCTTTGGGAAGCTTGGGAATACCTTTAAACCTGATCTTTACATGCAGTGAACAGGCTGTAAAAAGCACCAGACATAGCACCACTTCAATCATGGCCAGGTAGTTGCTGGGCGGCTTGTCGCTCCAGGCGCGCACCACACCCTCGGTAAAGTACAACCACACCAACAGACTTAACCAGCGGTAGGTGTACATGCGATTTTTCATAACGCCTGCCAGCGGCAAAATCAGCGGCAACACTTTCAAGGCTAACAGCGAGCCACCGGGGCGGATGGGGGCCAGCACCATTTCCCACAATACGCCCAGCACGATCAGGCCAAAGAGGCTGGCAGCGGCAGTCCAGCGGATGGTGTCTATTTGATTTTCTTTGTTCATTTGCGTCATTTCGTGTCTGAGGCATGATACCGGGGATGAATTTTCAACAACGATTGCAAGTCTTTTGGGCAGACCTCTCGCATTTTCCCTGGCGCGGCACGCTATCAATGCTGCGAGACCGCTTTCGTGAAGACCACATGGGGCTGACGGCCAGTAGCCTGACCTTTACGACCTCGATTGCGCTGGTGCCGTTTTTTACCGTGGCATTGGCAGTGTTCACGGCTTTTCCGATGTTTTCAAATATGCAGGGCGCTTTGCAAGGCTGGTTGATTGAAAGTTTGATCCCCGACAACATTGCCCGCCAGGTGCTGGGCTATTTGACGCAATTCAGCAGGCAAGCCAACAAACTGGGCGCCGCGGGACTGGGTATTTTGCTGATCACGGCAATTGCATTGATTTTGACGATTGACCGCACGCTTAACGGTATTTGGAGGGTTAAAACCCCCCGCCCTTTTGCCCAGCGGGTGCTGATTTACTGGTCGGCCATCACGCTGGGACCTGTGCTGCTGGGAGCCAGCCTGGCACTAACAGCCTCGGTGGTAACAACTACCAGCGGGCTGGTCGGCAAATTGCCATTTAGCTTGCGGTTTTTACTCAGCACATTTCAGTTTTTTCTGATTGCTGCTGGTCTGGCTGCGCTTTACCGCTATGTACCCAACACTTATGTGAAATGGACACATGCCTGGGTAGGCGGGGTTTTTGCGGCGACCGGTATTGAACTTGCCAAGAAAGCGCTGGCCCTGTACCTGAGCAAAGTACCCACCTATTCGATGATTTACGGTGCTTTTGCAACCCTGCCTATTTTGCTGGTCTGGATATACCTGGCGTGGGTGATTGTGCTCTTGGGGGCGGTGATTGCGGCGTATTTACCCAGCCTGCTGGCGGGGGTCGCGAAGCGTGGCACAGGGCATGGTTGGCAGTTTCAACTGGCAGTTGAGGTGTTACAGCGCTTAAGCAGTTTGAGACGCACTGCGCAGCTGGGTTGCAGCGCTTCCAGCCTCGCGCTGACGCTGCAAATTGATGTGCTGCAGTTGGAGCCCGTGCTGGAAACTTTGACTGAACTGGGATGGGTCGGGCAGCTAATACCCAATACCGATGCGGGTGCCGATGAGGAACCCAGCTACATATTGCTGGCAGACCCTGAGCAGACCCTGCTTGAGCCATTGATGCAGCGGCTGTTGCTGGAAAAAACTGACTCGACCTCGCCACTTTGGCGCCAGGCGAATTGGTCAGCGCTTCATGTTCGAGATGTGCTCTGAAAACGGGGCTATGTCTGTGGGGTCGATTTTCGCTTTCGACGACTTAAGTCCGACAGGCTGCTAGCCGCTGACATGGCCATGCTCATCGCAGGAATTCCTTGATCACCATCAGCGTTGCTTCAGGCGCTTCTGTCATCTGGTGGTGACCAACAGCCAGATTGACGACTTGCGTTTTTTTACCACTACTTTTGGCTCTTTGAATCAACAGTTGCGCCGATTTAGCTTGCGTCATTTGGTCCTCAGCACCCAGCAAAAACAGGATGGGGCAAGTTACCTGGCTGATGGCTGCTTCACCATTTGCATAGTCGTCGCAGGCCTTAAAGCCCCGGTGAAAGACGTTGACCTTTGGATTGCTGGCCAGCACTCTGCGGCCTAGCGCAAGGCTGCTGCCGTAGACCCAGGTACCAGGACCCAACGAAGAGGGCGGAGCGGCCAGCGTGCTGCGTGAAAACACGTTGATCATTTTGAGGGCGGCCATGGGGTCGTTCAATGCCGCGTCCAGCAGGGCGCTTGAAACCTTCATGGGGAAGGCGGTACCCACCAAGGCCAGGTGGGTGATTCGATCGCCCAGTTTTGATGCCGCTTCAAGCGCAATCAATGAACCCCAACTGTGGCCGATGAGTGCTGCTTTTTCAATGCCAGCGGCGTCCAGCAGGGCTGCGATAAACGTTGCAGCTTCTTCAACACTGGCAGGTGCATCGCCTTCGCTCTTGCAATGCCCCGGTAGGTCAATGGCCAGCACATTCCAGCCGTGGTTGGCCAGGTAGCGGCTTTGCAAAGCCCATACGCAGTGCACTTCCAGGACGCCGTGGATAAATACCACGGTAGGCTTTGTTGCGTCAAAGGCTTTGCCAGCGGTGTAGCAGTAGGTTTTGTGGTGGTTGACTTCTAGGTACATGTCAAGCTCCAGCTTCTTCAGCGGCTCTCTCGGCAATTTTCAGAGCACGCTTCAAATCGTCCAACAAATCATCGGCATCTTCGAGCCCAATCGACAAACGAATCGTGCCTTGTGAGATGCCCGCGCCGCTGAGCGCCTCGTCCGTCATGCGAAAGTGCGTGGTGCTGGCCGGGTGAATCACCAGGCTGCGGCAGTCGCCAACGTTCGCCAGGTGGCTAAAAACCTTCAGGCTTTCAACAAACGCTTTACCTTGGTTGCGCGAGCCCTTCAAGTCAAAACTGAAGACCGAGCCCGCGCCGCGCGGCAGCAGCTTTTTCGCCAGAGCATGGCTAGGGTGCGACTCCAGCAGCGGGTGGCCAACGCGTGAGACAAACGGATGGCTGGCTAAAAACGCCACGACTTTCTCGGTGTTGCTCATGTGACGGGCCATGCGCAGGCTCAGAGTTTCAATGCCCTGCAAAATCAGCCACGCGGTGTGTGGGCTCATGCACGCGCCAAAGTCGCGCAGGCCTTCACGACGGGCCCGCAGCAAAAACGCACCGACGGTGCTTTCTTCACTGAACACCATGTTGTGAAAACCGTCGTAGGCTTCTGTCAGCTCTTTGAATTTACCCGAGCGTTCCCAATCGAACGACCCGCCATCGACCACAATGCCGCCAATCACCGTGCCGTGGCCGCTTAAAAACTTGGTGGCCGAGTGGTAAACCAAATCCGCACCATGATCAAACGGCTTGATGAGCCAGGGCGAGGTGAGGGTGGAATCGACCAGCAGCGGCGCGCCAGCGTCGTGGGCAATGGCGGCCACAGCCCCAATGTCCAGTACATCCAGGCCGGGGTTTCCGACTGTTTCACCGAAAAATAGTTTGGTGTTGGGCCGCGCAGCGGCACGCCAGCCGTCGATGTCGCCAGGTTTAACAAACGTCGTTTCAATGCCAAAGCGCCGCATGGTGTAGTGCAGCAGGTTTTGTGAGCCGCCGTATAACGCCGTGGAGGCGACGATGTGCGAACCCGCACCCATCAGTGTGGCGATGCTCAGGTGCAGCGCCGCCTGGCCGCTGGCGGTGGCGATCGCGCCTATACCGCCTTCAAGCGCGGCGACACGCTGCTCTAGCACCGCGTTGGTCGGATTGCTGATGCGTGAATAGACATGGCCAGCACGTTCCAGATTGAACAAGCTCGCGGCATGATCACTTGACTCAAAAACAAAAGAGGTTGTCAGGTGAATGGGCACAGCACGTGCGCCGGTGGTCGGGTCAGGCGATGCGCCTGCATGCAACGACAAGGTGTCAAAGCCAGGGTCAGCGTAGCCAGGCATGGGGCAGTCTCCGAAGTGAAATCCAAATAAAAAAAATGCGAGGTAACGGGCAAATTTAAAAGCCTCATCACTTATTGTGGGCTATATTGCCAATGAACTTCCCAAAATGCATCTTGCAGTGGGAGAATGGAAATATCAAAACCGAGGAGATCGCGATGAAAGTAGCCGACATACTGCGCGTTAAGGGCAACACGCTTTACACCGTTCAGCCCGACGAGCCGCTGGCCAAAGCCACACAAATCATGTCTGAAAAAGACATCGGCTCCCTTGTGGTGATGGAGCATGGTGATTTGGTCGGCATGCTGACTTTCCGGGAGGTGATCGTCAGCATCGTCGGTAACGGCGGCGAGATTGGCAACATGCAAGTACGCAAGGCGATGGACGACCACCCGCTGACCTGTACCGGTGAAACTGAGCTCGACGAAGTGCGCCGCATGATGCTGGAGCGCCACGCCCGGTACATGCCAGTCATGAACCAAAAAATGCTGATGGGCGTGATCAGCCTGTATGACGTTGCCAAAGCTGTGGTGGATAGCCAGAATTTTGAAAACAAGATGTTGAAGGCTTACATACGTGATTGGCCAACTGGTGAGGATGAGGGTAAAAATGATTAAAGCTGTCGCTTTGTGTCTGGGATAATCCGGCGTTATGAGCGGCAACACCTTTGGTCATCTATTCGCAGTCACCAACTTTGGTGCATCCCACGGCCCCGCCATTGGCTGCGTGATTGACGGCTGCCCGCCCGGCATGGATTTGTGCGAGGCAGACATTCAGGCCGACCTGGATCGCCGCCGCCCGGGAACCAGTCGCCATGTGACCCAGCGCAACGAGCCTGATGCGGTTGAAATCCTCTCTGGCGTTTACCAGGGCAAGACCACCGGCACACCGATTTGCTTGCTGATAAAAAACACCGACCAGCGCAGCAAGGACTACGGCAATATTCTGGAGACCTTTCGGCCTGGCCATGCTGACTACACCTACCTGCACAAGTACGGCTTGCGCGATCCGCGTGGGGGTGGGCGATCTTCAGCGCGGCTGACGGCTCCCACGGTTGCAGCTGGTGCAGTGGCTAAGAAGTGGTTGCTGGCCCAATACGGCACGACTTTTAAAGGTTGCATGACGCAGATTGGTGATGAGGTGATTGCCTTTGAGTCATGGGCGCATGTGGCTGGTAACCCATTTTTTGCACCCGTTGCTGACGTCTCAAAACTCGAAGCCTACATGGACGCACTGCGCAAGGCGGGCGACTCATGCGGCGCCAAAATTCGGGTTGTTGCATCAAACGTGCCCGTCGGTTTGGGTGAGCCGCTTTACGACAAGCTAGACGCCGACATTGCTTACGCGATGATGGGTATCAATGCAGTCAAGGGCGTTGAGATTGGCGCGGGCTTTGCCAGTGTGACGCAACGCGGTACCACGCATGGCGATGGCTTGACGCCAGGCGGTTTTCAGTCGAATAATGCGGGCGGCGTGCTGGGCGGCATCAGCACCGGGCAAGACCTGGACGTGTCCATCGCCATCAAGCCCACCAGCTCGATCATCACACCGCGTCAGTCGATTGACACGGCAGGTAACCCGGCTGAAGTGGTCACCAAAGGCCGCCACGACCCCTGCGTGGGCATACGCGCTACCCCGATTGCCGAGGCACTCCTAGCCCTCGTCGTGATGGAGCACGCCCTTCGCCAGCGTGCGCAAAACGCTGATGTGGTGGTCAGCACGCCCGACATCATGCGACGCAACACATGTTAATTTTTTTCTTCGAAACGATTACCAAAATTTCCACCACAACAGTCCTACGCCAATAGCAAGAACAAGCGGAAAAATTTTAAGTGCTCGACGGTAAATAACTTCACCGTCTTTAATGCGCTCCCATTCGTCTTTTATCAAACCCCTGCCTATAGATCTCAATTTTTCAATGTGTTTGGGTATCTCGGTATCGGTTGAAATTAGTGCATAGTCGCACTCTAGAAGCAATCGAACTTTATGTAGTTCCCATTCAAGTGCTAACTCCACCGGAATCGAATCGGATTGGCTAAGGTTGTCAAATTGTGCTTTTGCAAGTGCACTTTTTGTTTTCGAATAGTCGTCAAGCAAACGCAACCCCTCATCACGAACCTCCTTACCAATTCGTCCGCTTGAGTTAAGTCCACTTCTTATTTGCAGCTTAAACGTTACTTCCTTGAGGTGGAGCAAGACTAACGCGTGTGATTTTCGAAACTCAGACCAATATTCAGTAAGTTCTTTTTCTAGTTTTTCTTTTGTACTAGGGTCGAACTCTGTCTTGCCTGATGTCCTACTTTTGTGACCGGCGCGAATCCGAATTCGACCACGAATCAATTCGGCAGATGCCGTGAAGTCCGCCAAGGCTGTTCGAAATGAGTCCGTCCATTTTTGTCTGAACTCAGATACGCTAGTGGTGCGAGCTAAAACGAGAGTGATCCAACCCGCTAGTGCAGCTATTGCAGCTGCACAGATCGGGCCCCAAGGGCTAGTTACAGGCATATTATTTATTTGTAGGTTAATTCCCCAATGACTTTACAGCATGTCTGAGCTGTGGCACAACTCAGAACGTCTGGCTTGTGGTTGAGGTTGCGTAAATTTGAGATACCGGACAATGTAAAAGTAGATTTTTGAGCTTGCCAAACGTAAATGTTAATCGGTCGATAATTAGATACAAATTTTTGTACCCGCTCCATGAAAACCATCCTCGTTTTAAACGGTCCCAACCTCAATTTACTCGGTACGCGTGAGCCTGCTGTGTACGGCTCGCAAACCTTGGCAGACGTTGAAGCGCTTTGCGCGGCAGAGTGCGCCAAGCAGGGCTTCAAACTCGACTTTCGACAAAGTAACCACGAAGGCGTGCTGGTCGATGCCATTCAAGAGGCGGGCCGCGCTCAGGCCGCTGGTACGCTGGCTGGCGTGGTGTTTAACGCCGGGGCTTACACGCACACCAGCGTAGCGCTGCACGACGCCATCAAGGGCGCGGGCGTCACAGTGATTGAACTGCACATCAGCAACGTACACGCACGTGAGGCGTTTCGCCACCACTCATACTTGTCACCTGCAGCCAGAGGCGTGATGGCAGGCTTTGGCGTAAAGGGCTATGCGTTGGCAATTTCTGGATTGGCTGCGCTGGCCGGTGCGGCTTAACCCTCAATTCTGTGATGGCCACAGCGCCCAAATACCCGATTGACGAACGTGAAGTTGAATTCGCGGCGATTCGCGCGCAAGGCGCTGGCGGGCAAAACGTCAACAAGGTTTCTAGTGCGATTCATTTGCGCTTTGACATTCCTGCATCGTCGCTGCCGGATGATTTGAAAGAGCGGCTTTTCGCCTTGAACGACAGCCGCATCACCGAGGCTGGCGTGCTGGTATTGAAAGCCCAGCAGCACCGAACCCAGGAGATGAACCGCAATGACGCCCTGGCCAGGCTGCAAGACGTCATTGACAGCGTCAGTACCCCTCCCAAAAACCGTCGTGCGACCAAACCGACGTTTGCGTCCAAACAGCGCAGGCTGGAAGGTAAAAGTTTGCGGGCGGGTATCAAGGCGGGGCGCAGCAAGGGCGGAAAAGCAGATGAATAAAAACCGCTTTGCTGATCAGCATTTGTGGGTTACAGGTTTTTTAATTGCTATTAATTTTAGGCTATGTCCTCGTTAGATAGTGGTATAAATAAAACTATGTAAATCAACGACATAGGTGTGGCGATGAAAACAGAAGAATTTCAAGCACTGA
>JAYVPR010000122.1:0-8541 GCA_043757245.1 Polaromonas sp.
GCTGAGCCTGTCGAAGCCTGGCTAGCACAGGGGAAACCCTTCGACCAAGCTCAGGGCGAACGGATAAAGGAATTCAGACTTCACAAGGCCGGATCAATAGAGTGCCTTGCGCGCCGTGGCCAGGCGCTGCTCCAGGTAGGCGCCGTAAAAATCGGGTACGGCTATGCCCACCAAGCGCTCTGCCAACTCCTGGCCCTGGCTGCCCAAAAACAGTACCGTTGGGGTAAAGGTGGCTTTCCAGACTTTTGCTTGGCGCTCTGCGGTGGTGGGTTGGCCGTCAAAACCAATCAAAATCGCGCTGCGGTTGGTCATGTCCAGCTGCCAGGCTTGCAAGCCAGACTCCAGCAGAAGCGGCATCAAGTAGTTGCGGCGCGCCAGCTCGCAATACACGCAGCCGGGTAGCGTAATGAGCAGCACCAACGGATGGCCTTTGGCTTTGGCCCCTAGCGCGGATTGGGGCAGTGATGTGGGTACGGGCAGGGCGGTGTCTTTGGCGTGGGCAATTCTGGCAGCTACCGCAAACGAGGCGGCTAACGCTTTTGAAAATTGTCTTCTGCCAATCACCATGCTAGATCACCAGTTAAATCACTTTGCTATTTTTAAGTTCAGACAACTTTGCATCCGGGTAGTTCAACACGCTGCGCAACACTTCATCCGTATGCTGGCCCAACATCGGTGGCGGCATGTCGGTACGCACGGGTGTGGCGCTCAGTTTGATCGGGCTAGACACCAGGCGCAAATCGCTTTGGTGCGGGTGCTGCCAATGCGTGATCATGTTGCGAGAGTCGATGTGCGGGTCGGAAAATACTTCGGCAAGATTGTTGATCGCACCGCACGGCACTTTGGCAGCTTCAAGCGCAGCCAGCCAGTCGGCTTTACTTCTGGTGCGCATCACGGAATCCAAAATAGGCACCAGCTGCGTGCGGTTTTTCACCCGGTCGCGGTTCAGTGCAAACAGCGGGTCGATACCCAACTCGGGCACGTTGGCGACTTCGCAGTACTTGCGAAACTGCGAGTCATTACCGACAGCGATGATGATGTGGTCCCGCGCCGCACTTGGGGCGCCCTCCGAATTTGTGCCATCTGATGCGGCAGCCACTTCAAACACCTGGTACGGCACGATGTTCTGATGCGCATTGCCCATGCGGCCTGGCACTTTTCCACTGACCAGATAGTTAGCGCCCAGATTGGCCAGCATGGCGACTTGTGTGTCCAGCAGCGCCATGTCAACTTGTTGGCCAATGCCTGTTTTTTCAGCATGGCGCAACGCCGCCAGTATGCCCACCGTTGCATACATGCCCGTCATCAGGTCGGCCACCGCCACGCCGACTTTTTGCGGGCCCCCGGCCACTGGATGGCCGTTCGCATCCCTGAGGTCATCACGCTCCCCCGTCACACTCATCAGCCCACCCATGCCCTGAATCGCGTAGTCATAACCAGCGCGGTCTGCATACGGGCCGGTCTGGCCAAAGCCGGTGACTGAGCAGTACACGATGCGTGGGTTGATGGCTTTTATAGATTCGTAGTCCAGCCCATAACGCGCCATGTCGCCAACCTTGAAGTTTTCGACAAACACATCGCAATGTGCGGCCAGCTCGCGTATCAGCGCCTGGCCTTCGGGCTTGGCAATGTCACAGGTGACGCTGCGCTTGTTGCGGTTGGTGCCTAGGTAGTAGGCGGCTTCTTGAGTCTCGTTGCCCTGTGCGTCCTTTAAAAAAGGCGGGCCCCAGGTGCGGGTGTCATCGCCTGTTTCAGGCCGTTCAATTTTGATGACGTCTGCGCCCAGGTCGGCCAGTGTTTGCGTACACCACGGGCCTGCCAGAACGCGGGAAAGATCTAAAACACGGATGCCGTCAAGAGAGTTCATCTAGCTATTTTGCCTGCTGACAGATTGGGGTTTTTGGGTTGCTATGTGCTCGCTAGCCACATGCGTGTGTAGGGGGTGAATCTCACAATCACTCACATGCATGTAGCGCTGTAATGATTTGCTCGAAATCTGTCCTAGAACCCGTTTCGCGATTTTCATTGTGCATAAAGTCTTGAAATTCAGACACATTTGCAAGGATGTCTTTTGCCATAGCTAGCGGCGTAAAACCGTTCTTATTGGCTTTTGAAACCAGACCTGGAAACGCCTCTACGATCAAGCGTACATTTTCCGGCATCCCAAAGCGGACAGAAGTGTGTAATGCCGTGTTCATTTCATCGAACGTCAATTTGTCATCTACATGCGGCTGGCAGCTTAAAACTGCCCCCACGCAAGCGGGTGAACGCGCTGCTACAGCCGCATGCAGGGCGGTTCGGCCGAGGTAGTCCTGTGCATCTGCATCGGAAAGAGGGGCGAGCAGGGTCGTGAGCATGGCGTCGCCGCTGTCAGCTACCAGCATCAGTGGTGTTTGCCCTTTGAAATCGGCGATTTTGGCCTGTTCTGGCCAGGTGTTCAGCAGCAAAGAGATGGCTTTGCGCCACTGCTCTGAAAACGCTCGAGCTGTATTTTCATTGTCTGAAGAGTCAAAAGTTCCAGTGGTTTTTAAGGGGCGACTAAAGAAATCCAGGGTCTTCAGCCATAACAACAAAACACTGTCGCGACGGGCATCTTTCAACTTGGTTTTTCTGAGCTTGCTGGCGTGGCGTTTCAGCCAGACCTGCAAACCATCCCAGTCGGAATTTTTGACCAGCTCAAATGCCTCATCAAAAATGGCCTTGAAATCTCGTGAAACGGGTTTGTCTGCTGATGCAATACCGCTGTACGGTTGATACAGGTCAGACCAGAAAAATTCTTCACACCAAACGGCGGCGTCTTCAAACGAAGCTGCACCTTCGGGAAACATGCCGTGCTGCAACATGTCGCGGTAATAAATTTCGTGATTCTGTGGAATGAAGCCCTCGTGAAAGATGGCAACTGCCAATGCATCTCTGGCGACTTCTCCCCTGAGAATGCCAAAGTTACGTTCCAAACAAGCCGCTAAAGCCGCATTGAAATCCCTTTTTGCATCGTCAAATCTGTTTTGCATCAGGCCATGTTTGGCACGCACACGAAGCAAGGGCGCTTTCCATTCGTCATACCCTGCACTGGCTTCGGCTTCATCCAGCAGGCGCTGAATGCGTTGCTGTATGTCACTGGGGCGCTGGTTGGTCGCAGTGTTCAACAACATGTTCGCTTCAATCGATATCACGCCAACAATTTGTCCCGGTGTCGATGCGAGTTCACGCATACGTGCCAAAGCCATCTCTCTCGTCTTGTCAGGCAGCTTCTCAGTTTGTGCCAGTTGACTGACAACCCAATAGCTGGTTTCGGCCTGAATTGCCCGCCAGGGCGAGCCTGTGCGAACCCTTTGAATCAATTCAACCTCACGCCTGTCTTCTTCAACTTCATTTTGAAAGGCGGACGCACGTTGTTTGATGATTCGCCCAACATCCTCTTTGTTGATTGCAATCACGTCTTCCAGCGGGCTGTCAGCCCCGAGTTGCATGAACTTGCGTGTCAAACATTCCGCCAATTTCAAATGGGCATCTTGTTTCAGCGAAGGCGTGATGCTCAAGAGTAAGCTGGTCTTGTCCCAAGGTGCCAAACGCGCTTCAAACCATGCGTCTTGTTCAGCCACAGTATCTGCATTTTTGGATGCCTGAATCGTCAGGTTGTAAATGCTCTGAAAAAGTGCAGTGAGCTGCAACAGTTTGTTTTTGGCAGGGTCTGTGCAGCTTATGCGTACCGCACTGCCGCAGAGGGCTTTAAGCAAACGCTCGTAGCCGTCCTGCACAAAGCGGGCAATCGTCAAGTGCTGGCGCACCGTCTGAAAGGTAGGTGCGGCGTAGCGTATGGTGATGAGGCGAACGAGTTCGGCTCGTTCATCTGTATCAGCCTGGCCGTCCAGCAAGGCATGCAACCGCTCCACAGTCATCGGAATCTGGTCGTGCAGGCTCGCCGCGTTGAGACTTTTATTTTTAATGAATTGCAGGACGGCTTCAAAGCTGGCCGATGCGGGCAAATTGCTGTCAGGCGTAAACGCACCCGAAAAATGCAAATCTGCGTCATCCGGAAAATACTCCGTGATGGTTGCGCTGCCGGGTGTGGTGCCATTACGCCAGTTTTGGAATGTGCGAATGATTTTCTCATTGCCATCCTGGCGTAAATTCTTGTTGCCTAAGCCGCCCGCAACATTTTGCAAAGACGGCTCACCCAGCAGGTCAAGCAACCAGTCCACTACTTGCGGCACGGGTAAAGCCAACTGATGGGTGTCATTCAAACTGGGCAAAAACCAGAATTTGCCACCCGGCATGCCCGCATCGATAGGCAACTGGCGTTGGGCACCTGCCAGAGACCAAAAAGCCAAGCGACGAGCCATTGCAGGTACATACGAGTAAGCCAGCAAGTGCCACAGAATCTGTTTTTCGTTGGCATTACCTGTCCAGGTATGCAACTCCACATTTTTATGAAAATTCGCCCATTCCATGGTGTTGTGCAAAGCATCACTGCACGCTTGCTTATCCATGTTCAGGGCTTCAAAAATGCCAAACAGCAAATTCGTTGCCATTTTTGTGTGCTCGGCGAGCGGTTTGCGTTGGTTGGCAAAGCGGCTTTTTATTGAACTTGGCAAGGTCTTCAAGCCAAGACTTTGATGGACTTCAAGTAATGAGTCTTCAAATGAGGGGATAAGTGCCATGACAGGAGTGTTTTGAGTTGAGATGCTGGCTATTTCACCTCACCAGAGACTCCCAAACCACGAAAAATGGCGTACACACCACTGCGCACCGCATACAGGGGGGGTATACGCCATTTTTCGTGGCTACTGCTTCACTTATTCCAGACACTGACCCCATCGAATGCAAAACCGCATCCGATTGCTATCTGTGGAGCCCTCGCCGCAGTTATGGCATTAATTGAGGGTTTTTATCTGGAGAAGTCAAATGAACCGCATGAATAACGTGAGTCGCATGAGTAACAGCCCTAACTGGCCCAGCAAGCAGCCGGGCAGGGATTCTGGTGGTGGACGTGACAGCGCACCGCCTAAAAAGTAAGCCGCAAACCGCTTCCCGTCAGGCGCTTAAGTCACAAGTGCCTGACGGTAGGTGCAAATTTTTACGAAAACCCATATTGCCCATGCTAAAAAAACCAGTCATCACCACCTTGTTCTGTATTTGTTTTGTAGTGGCTGCCTGTCAGTCAACTGGCCCGAAATACCGCGACGTTCGTTCATTTAGCGAGGGCTTGGCTCCTGTCCAGGTGCAAGGTGGCCGATGGGGTTTCATCAATGAACGACAGGAGTGGGTTATTGCGCCACGTTTTGAGGACGCCAGAGAGTTTCATGGTGGCAAGGCTGCCGTACGGCAAAACGGCAAGTGGGGCTTTATCAACAGGCGTGGGGAATGGTTTTGATTTGTCAGGACTATGAAATACAGCTCATCCAAAGACATCAACGCCTTAGTCAGGGCGCTTGTGCGACAAGGCTGGTCGTTTGCTCGAGGTGGAAAACACGGAAAGTTGCTAGGGCCGTCAGGTCACCCGGCATTGACCGTGCCTGGCTCACCCAGCGACTGCCGGGCCTTTTTGAATTTCAAGCGCGATGTCAGCCGTACCGGACTTTGAGCACGCCTGCTCTCAATACTGCTTGTTCGGCAAAAACTTGCCCGACAACACCACATTCACGCGGTCACCTTTAGGGTCAGGCTGACGCACGATGTCCATGCTGAAGTCGATGGCGCTCATGATGCCGTCGCCAAACTCTTCGTGGATCAACTCTTTGATGGTGGTGCCGTACACGTTGACCATTTCATACCAGCGGTAGATCAGCGGGTCGGTAGGCACCGACGTTGGCAATGAGCCTTTGTACGGCACAACCTGCAACCACTTTTGTTCTTCAACCGTCAAGCCAAAAATTTTGCCAACGGTTTTGGCTTGTTTGTCATCAAACGTCATCTGGCCGAGGCAGCCGGCGGTGACCCACTCTTTGCTCATGCCCACTTTTTTGGCCACGTCGTCCCACTTGAGGCCTTTGGCAACCTTGACGGTGATGATTTTTTCAGTGATGTCGTTACGGTTCATGTTTGCTCCTTCGTTTGTAAAAATTAATGCGCCTCGCCAGGCTTGGCGCGCTTGATAAGAAAGTCGACGATGTGGTTACGCAAGTCGTAGTAGCCATCCAGGTGGTGCAGCTCGGACCGGGTGCGTTTTTTCGGCAGGGTATTGATGACCACTTCACCAATGCCGCCGGGGGTGTAGCCGCTGGCTGACTCTGTGCCGTTGGTCATCAAAATGATTCGGTCAGCCAGCAAAATGGCTTCGTCCACATCGTGAGTGATCATGAAAACTGTTTGCTGTGTGTCCCGCACAATGGTCATCAGTTCGTCTTGAATCGTGCCACGCGTCAGTGCATCGAGCGCGCCAAACGGCTCGTCCAGCAACAGCATTTTGGGCTGAATCGCAAAGGCTCGGGCAATGCCCACGCGTTGCTTCATGCCGCCCGATAACTGCGCTGGTTTTTTGTCGATGGCGGGCATCAAACCGACCATGGCGACAAACTTTTCAACATGCGCATTAACCTCAGCCTTGGGCCAATCCGGCCAGCGCGACACCACGGCAAAGGCAATGTTGCTGCGTACCGTCAACCACGGCATCAGCGCATGGCTTTGAAACACCACGCCGCGCTCCAGGCTGGGGCCAGCGATTTCGCGGTTGTCCATGAAGCAGTTGCCCGATGTCGCGGTGTCCAGCCCTGCCAGCACATTGAGCACCGTGGTTTTGCCGCAACCTGAATGACCAATGATGCAAACGAATTCGCCTTTGGCTATGTCAAAACTCACATCGGCGAAAACTGGTTTGCTGGCAACAAAGGCCTTGCTTAATTTTTCAATTTTGAGAAAGCCCTGCGTCGGCATGCTCGCCATGTTGGGAGCGACTTCATTCAACATAGGTCACCATTTTCTGCAGCTGCGCAAAAGACAAGTCAAGCAGCATGCCAACAATACCAATCACTAAAATTGCAAAAATCACATGGGTCAATGACAAGTTGTTCCATTCATTCCACACAAAGTAGCCAATGCCAGTGCCGCCGACCAACATTTCAGCAGCCACAATCACCAGCCAGGCAATGCCCATCGAGATGCGCATACCGGTAAAAATCGTCGGCGCTGCAGCTGGAAGAATGACCAAAAACGCCTTGCGCAGCTGACTGACTTCCAGCGTGGCGGCTACGTTCAGCCACTCGCGCTTGACGGCGGACACGCCGAACGCAGTGTTGATCAGCATGGGCCACACCGAGCAGATAAAAATCACAAAAATGCCACTGATGGACGAGTCCTTGATGGTGTAAAGCGCTAGCGGCATCCACGCCAGTGGCGAGATCGGTTTGAGCACCTGGATGAACGGATCAAACGCGCGCCGCAGAAGTGGCGACATGCCAATCACAAACCCCAACGGAATCGCCACCAGCATGGCCAGAAAAAAGCCCAGTCCGACCCTGGCCAAAGAATGACCCAGCTGGATCAAAATGCCCTTATCGTTTGGCCCGTTGTCATAGATTGGGTTCGACACCTGCTTCCAGATGGCGGCACCCATTTGCCCCAGCGTAGGAAAGCCGGTGGTCTTGGTGCTGCCCACCTCTTTACCCATCATCTTCTGGTATTCGATCTGCTCAGCTGTCATGCCAGCTGTGCTGGTGGGCGGCGGCGTGCCCGACGATTGCGTCGCCAAAAACCAGATGCCCAGAAAAGACAAAAAGATCAGCAGCGAGACCAGGCCCGCTTTCATGTTCAGTGATTTCATAAACGCTTGGCTCAGCCCATCTTGTTGATTGCAAAGCTCTTGACGTATTCATCCGGTTTGGCGGGATCAAATTCCTTGCCCATCACCTTGAATTTTTTGTACGCACCTTCTGGCGGGTTAAATCCGGCCAGCTTCATCTGCTTTTTGGCATCGGTCAGCAAGAAGACTTTCTCGGCAATCTGCTTGTAGTTCACCTCGCCCTTCACATAGCCCCAGCGCTTCATTTGGGTCAACATCCACACCGCCATGGATTGCCACGGCACTGGGTCGAAGTTGGCCCGGTCTGGCACGTTTTTGATATTGCCCAAGCCGTCAGCAAACTTGCCTGTCAGTACCTGGGTCAACACCGCTTCGGGCTGGTTCAGATACTGGGCGGGCGCAATCATTTTGGCGATCATCTCGCGGTCTTTGGGCTGGCTGGCCATGAAAGACGCGCCCAACACCGCGCGGTACAGCGCAGCAAAGGTGTTGGGGTTTTGCTTGATGAATTCGTCTGACATGCCAAACGCGCAGCAAGGGTGACCGTCCCAAATGTCTTTGCTCAAAATATGGATGAAGCCCACCTCGTCATACACCGCACGCTGGTTGAAAGGATCAGGGCCGAGGAAGCCGTCGATATTGCCGGCTCGCAGATTGGCCACCATTTCAGGCGGTGGTACGACGCGCAGCTGTACATCGGTGTCGGGGTTCAGTCCTGCTTCAGCCAGGTAGTAGCGCAGCAAAAAGTTGTGCATGCTGTACTCAAACGGAATGGCAAACTTGAAGCCTTTCCAGTTTTTCGG
>JAYVPR010000123.1:0-2315 GCA_043757245.1 Polaromonas sp.
CTGACCCAGCCGCCCAGCGCGATTTGCAGCCACAGCAACCCAAGCGTAGTAGCAATCAACCATCGCGTCGCGCCTTGCAGTGGCACGGGGGACTGTTCGCCTTGCGCCTGCGCATAGCGAACACCTTGCACTTTGAGCAAAGCCAGCAGCACCATGCCCCCCAGCAGATGCAGCGTGACGATGGCCGGGAATAGCTTCATGGTGACTGTCAGCGCGCCGAATGCACCTTGCAAACAAACCCATAGCAACGTAAAAGTAGGCCACCAGGGCGAAATGTCGCCCCCACGCTCGTTCACTTCGTGTAATTTACTGCCCCCCGAAGGGGCTGCCGCGCCTTGGGGCGGCCCGGCGTCGCGTCGTTCCATCCGTTTTGTCTCTAGCCAGCTGGTGATGGCCAGCGTCAAGATCAGTACCCCAACGCCTGTGGCCAGGTAGCGGTGAATCATTTCCACCCAGGCCTTGGGGTGCGTGACCGGGCCCGTGGGCATGGCCGCTTGCGCAGCGTTGATCTGCTGCGTCGCCCCCACCGGACTGGCATGGCCGTAGCAGCCCGGCCAGTCAGGGCAGCCGAGGCCAGAGTCTGTCAAACGCGTGAAGGCGCCAAACACAACCAGATCGAAGGTGAGAAACAAAGTGACCAGCGTGAGCACGCGCAGGCGCTGTGCAGCAGGTGCGTTACGGCTCTTCAGCCACACCCATACCAACGGGCCAAGGGCGACGACCATGCCCATAATCATCAGCCGCAGCGCAGGGCTCAGGTTGTAGAGTTCTTGTTCCATGAATCTAGCGGCCTTCTTTGTCCCAGCTGCCCGATGCACGCAGCAAACGGTCCAGATCACGTTTTGCTTTGGCTGCGCCTGCGGCATCCATGTTGGCAGGGAATCGCATCATCAGATTGCCCAGTGGGTCAACGACGTACAGATGGTCTTCCAGCCGCTGACCCACTGCGGGCGGCAGCCACTGCGCCAGCGCCTCAGGAGGCACGCGCAGCAAAGTTGCCTCTGTCAGCGCGGGTTTGAGCCGCGCATCCACCGTAGCCGTATCAGTCACCAGCCAGACCCAGTCAACCCGCACTTTCTCTTTGCCAAGCGACTCACGCAATTGACGCTGGAAATAAAGACGCTTCTGGCAAGCAGTGTCACAGTCTGCGTTGGCAACACTTATCAATAGCCATTGATTTTTAAGTGCCAGCAACTCGCCTGGCTTGCCATTCAAGTCAACGGTGGCGATGGCTGGCAAAGGCCGCTGCGGCGTGATGAGCTCACCATAATTGCGGCGGCCTTCAGGGCGAATCACGTAATAAGTGATGTACGAGGCAATCACGGGGGCAGCACACACCAACAGTACCGCGATCATTTTCCAGCGGCCTGCAGTGTTGCGCGGGCTGTCGTTGCCGGGCACGGGGAGCGTATGTACGGTCATGCTGAGCGGTTCGTCTTGCGGCGGTTTGGAGGCGGGGGTCGTATCAGGCATGAAAAGCTTGTTTGCGCTTGACGCGCCACGGGTGAATGATCTGAAACCAGGCATAAAGACCTGCAACAAGGGCGCATAAAGCAAACCACTGAAATGCATAGCCGTAGTGCTTGTCAATGCCCACATTGGGCGCAGCCCAGTCGCGCAACAGGCCCTCGTTGGCCGGGCCCGTTTGAACCATCGACACAGACATCAAGGGCAATCCGGTCTCTCGACTGAAATCTGTAACGTCAACATTTTGCCGTATGCGTGCGGCATCCACACCCTTGAACTCGTATAACTTGGAAGGGGGTGGGGCAATGCGGCCACGGACGGTGACGGGGCCTGCAGGTGTTTGAATATCGGGCAGTTTGGTACGGTCGGCAAAATTGCGCAGTACCCAGCCACGCTGTACCAGAATGACTTGCCCGCTGCCGTCGAGCACCAAAGGCGTTACAGCCACCAGACCAGTCTTGCCGTTCATCTGGCGGTTGTCCAGAAACACTGTGTATTCTGCGCGCCAGACGCCTTTGAGCGTGGCACGTCTATGCACCGTATCTTGCAGATTTTTAAAAGTTGCCAGATCTGCCGCTTTCAGAATCGACTCGTTACTTTGCGCTTCAATCGCCAGCATCAGCGCCTGCTTTTGCGCTGCCCGGCGCAACTGCCACTGGCCGAGAGAGAACGTCAGCGCGGCCACCAGCAATGCCGCCGTGGTGAGCAGGCAAAACCTGGTTATACGAGACATTTTGAGCGAAAGTTTGGCCATCAGCCGATAATCCACGGCATGACATATTTAGTAGCCATTGCCTTTTTAGCCATTCTTGCCAGCCTGGCCACCGCGCTGTTTTTCATGATGAGAG
>JAYVPR010000124.1:0-2313 GCA_043757245.1 Polaromonas sp.
GTTTTGGACCATTCCCACCATCATGACCTGGACGCGCATCATTGCGATTCCACTTATCGTCGGCGTTTTTTACTTGGACATCCCCGAAGAAAGGCGCAATTTGATCGCGTCGGTGATGTTCGTTGTGTTTGCCGCCACCGACTGGCTGGACGGGTACCTGGCTCGCAAACTGAACCAGACCTCTTCTTTTGGCGCTTTTCTGGATCCTGTGGCCGACAAGTTTCTGGTTTGTGCGGCTTTGTTGGTGCTGGTGCATTTGCAGCGCACCGACGTGTTTGTGGCGCTCATCATCATTGGCCGAGAGATTGCCATTTCAGCCCTGCGCGAATGGATGGCGATGATTGGTGCAACCAAGAGCGTGGCGGTCCACATGATTGGCAAAGTCAAGACGGTGGTGCAAATGACGGCGATTCCTTTCTTGCTGTATGACGACCAGTTGTTCGGCGTGATTGATACCCATGCCTGGGGCACCTGGCTGATTTGGGCCTCGGCGATTTTGACGGTGTGGTCGATGATCTACTACCTGCAAAAAGCGATCCCCGAAATTCGCAAGCAAGCCAAATAATTGGTGGCTGAAAACGCGCATTCTGCTGCAGACGTCAGCATGTTGTTCCGGGTAATGCCCGGAATTTTCGTGCTCATCTGGAGCACCGGATTTGTGGTGGCCAAATATGGCTTGCCTTATGCGCCACCGCTTACTTTTTTGTCGATTCGCTACGCTTTGTCGCTGCTGTGTTTTTTGTTCTGGATTGTGCTGGCGCGCGTATCGTGGCCGCGCGGCAAGCTGCAGTGGTTGCACCTGGCCGTCAGCGGTGTGTTAATTCATGCAGGTTACCTGGGCGGTGTGTGGATGGCCATCAAGGCGGGAATGGGTTCGGGGCTGGCGTCGCTGATGGTGGGCTTGCAACCTGTGTTGACGGCGTTGTGGGTCTCTACCATGGCATCGACTGCGGGTGGCGCAGAAAAAGTCACGCAGCGCCAGTGGCTTGGCTTGGGTTTGGGTTTAGGGGGGTTGGTATTGGTGGTGTCGCGTAAATTTGGCAGTACGCAGGAAGTCACGGCTTTTACGCTGGCGGCCATTACCGTCGCACTGCTCAGCATCACCGTCGGTACGCTGTACCAAAAGCGCTTTGTGCGCGCTGCGGACGTGCGTGGTGCCAATGCGGTACAACTTGCGGCGGCGTTCGCTGTCACGCTGCCACTGGCGTTGTTTGAAACACAAGCTGTGGCCTGGACCCCGCAATTCATCGGCGCATTGGCTTGGTCAGTGCTGGTACTGACGCTGGGCGGCAGCTCGCTCTTGTACCTGCTGATTCAGCGCGGCGCTGCAACGGCTGTGACCAGTTTGCTGTACCTGGTGCCGCCCTGTACGGCGCTGATGGCTTGGCTGCTATTTGCCGAGCCGGTAACGGCTGTCACAATTCTGGGTACAGCCATTACCGCTTTGGGCGTGAGTTTGGTCGTGCGCGCTGCAAAGCCACGCGCTTAGCCTTTCACAGCCCACTTGCAAACTCAGCCACCTGCGTCAATGAAAAATTTAAGCAATTTCTCAGTCACAAAAGTTCAAGGCTCGGCCGGGCTGCTGCACACCCTTAGGGGCGGCAGCGGGTCGCCACTGCTGTTGTTGCACGGCCATCCGCAGACACACGCCATGTGGCATTTGGTCGCGCCGGTGCTGGCTAAGCATTTCACTGTCGTCATGATGGATTTGCGTGGTTGCGGCGATTCATGCAGGCCGTCAGGAGACATTGAGCACGCGGCGTATTCAAAGCGCGCGATGGCCCTGGACGCAGCGGCAGTGATGCAGCATTACGGCTTTAAACGGTTTGGTGTGCTGGCGCATGACCGAGGTGCGCGTGTGGCGCATCGGCTGGCGCTTGACCACGCGGACAGGGTCGAACGCATGATGCTGCTCGACATTGCCCCCACGCTGGCGATGTACGAGAACAGCACCCAAGCCTTTGCCACCGCCTACTGGCATTGGTTTTTTCTGATTCAGCCGCCGCCGCTTCCAGAAGCGCTGATCGAGTCCGACCCTGTGCGTTACCTACGTAGCGTGATGGGCAAGCGGCATGCAGGTTTGGCGGCATTTGCACCAGATGCGCTGGCTGAATACGAACGCTGCGTTCAAATAGCCGGCACGGCTCACGCGATTTGCGAAGACTACCGCGCATCGGCCACGATTGACTTGGTGCATGATCGAGCCGATGTCGCTTCTAGCAGCCTGTCGGGCTTAAGAATCGTCGGCTGCAAATCGACCGCAGCGGTCTATTTTTCGCCGTTTTCTTACCCAATATCCAGATATTGGGATGC
>JAYVPR010000125.1:0-2308 GCA_043757245.1 Polaromonas sp.
CAAGTTACAACAGCAAACTTTTATGAATCCGAATACTCCCAATACTCCGGTTACTGAAGCCGAACTGCAAGCCTATGTTGATAGGGAACTCACGCCTGAGCGCCAACGCGAAATTGAGGACTACTTGGCTCGCCGCCCGGAAGAAGCTCAGCGGGTGGAAAGCTACCTTAAACAGAAGCTTGAAATTCAAGCATTATTTGATCCAGTGATGGATGAGCCGCTTCCTTCCCGTATACGACAAGCAGCCAGGAAACCACGCACCCCTTGGTACTTACAACGATTTGCCGCCGGCATTGCGATTGCTGTTGTCAGCGGTAGCGCGGGTTGGGGTTTGCATTCCGGCATGGGTACCGAGCCTGCGGCTGCGACAGTAGCTCAACGTACTTCTGGTGCCATCACAATGACTTCGGCTACTGGTTTTGCGCAGCGTGCAGCTATCGCGCATGCGGTGTACAGCCCGGATCAACGCCGTCCTGTTGAGGTCGGAGCCGATCATGAGGACCAGCTGGTTGCATGGTTGTCCAAGCGCATGGGTGCGCCGATGAAGCCGCCCCATTTGCAGGCTCTTGGCTATGCGCTGGATGGTGGTCGGCTGTTGCCCGGAGACAAGGGGCCCGTGGCGCAATTCATGTACCAAGACAACACTGGAGCCAAGCTGACACTTTATGTCTCCAACGAAGTTCCCGCTGTTTCGGGTGCTAAGGGCAAAACAAATAGCGAGACAGCCTTCCGCTTTGCGCAGGAGGGTCAGGTTAACGTTTTTTATTGGGTCAATGGGCCATTTGGTTATGCCATTTCTGCAGAAGCCGACAAGGCCGAACTGGCTCGGGTATCCGGCGAGGTGTATAGGCAACTCGCCATCACGCCCTGAGCGCATAGCCACAGCAGATTTCCCAACCTAATCGAAAAAACCTCGCATAAAAAATCTGTCAGTGATGTGCGCCGCAGAGGACGGTTCGCTAAATCACATTACCTTAAACTCATATTTCAACTTGACGACCAACCTGAAGGAATTTCCCATGCATCAAGAATCGAACGAAACCCGCCGCGACTTCCTAAAAGTTGTCGCCGTTCTGCCAGCCGCTGCGATGGCGCCGTGGGCCATGGCCCAGGGTTCAGCGGCACAGGCAACGGCGGGGGCGTCAATGCACAGTTCCACCGGGCCTGATATCGCCCCGGTTGACCGGGTCTTCATCACCAATGAAGATTCCAACACCATCAGCGTGATCAACCCGATGAGCAATACGATCGACACCACGATCAACCTGACCAGTTTCGACGAAGACGCGCGCCCGCCGTTTCGCTTTGTTACAGGCGGCGTGATGCCCACGCATGCCGCGATGATCCACAAGCCGCTTTACCACGGCTGTATCGACGCACATGGCGCGGTGCCGAATCCCGACGGCACCCTGCTCGCCACCTCGGGGCGCGGCAGCAGCAATGTCTACCTGATTGATGCGGTGAATCGGCGCGTGCTCGGCAATGCGGTCAATCCGCAGGCGGGCCCGACGACCAATCCGGAGCGACTGTCCAGCGGCATCCTGCTCGGGCGTGAGCCGCATGAGCCGACCTTCACGCGCAATGGCAAGGAGCTCTGGGTGACTTTGCGCGGTGAAGACCGGATTGCTATTCTTGATGTCGATCTGGCCTTGAAGCAGGTCGGTGGTGCGCCGTCCAACGCCGTCCGAGCCTATGTGCCGACGCTCAACGGCCCGGCGCAGGTGTGGTTTTCCAAAGACGGCGCACTGGCTTTCGTCATCAGCCAGAAAGCAGCGCAGCTCGAAATCCTTCAAGTCAATCCTGACGCAAAGGGCCATTCGCGGCCCAAGCGTCTGCGCCTGGTTGACCTGAGCATGCAGGACAAACCGGCGTTTACGCCGTTTCAAAAGCTCTCACCCGATGGCAGTCAGATGTGGCTGTCGCATAAGCTGGCCGATGCGGTGTCGATTGTGTCTGTGAAAGACCCCGGTACCGTACTTGCGACGCTGCCTTTGGGCGAGCTGGCCAGACCCAACCACCTGGAGTTTGTTGACAATGCGCGTGGCCAGGTCGCCTATATGAGCCTGGCGCGGGTCGACGACGGCGGGCCGAACGGCGCGGCATCCAGTCGCCTCGCCATCATCGACCGCTCGGTGCCATTGGCCCAACAAAAAGTCGTCGGCATGGTGTATACCGGCGGGCGCGAGGCGCATGGCTTGTGGACCAATCCAGCGAACAACCTGCTGTACGTGGCGCACGAGCAGGACGAGTTGCCGGGCACGCCGAACGCCGGCCAGGTGGTGTGCTCGGCCTTTGATGTGTCGACACC
>JAYVPR010000126.1:0-2307 GCA_043757245.1 Polaromonas sp.
GATGGCACTGGCGGGCGCATTGCGTCGTTGCTTGTCGCTTGTGTGGCTAGCCACACGGCGCGCCAATCGCCTAGCACTGCATCCCGCCAGCACCACCAAAAACGGTATATTTATTAATTCCGCACCCCTAAAGGTATCGGTTGAGGTATTTCTCAGGCGTTTAAACTGCTATTTAATTCATAGCAAATAATTCCGATTATTCCGATAAACCGGGTCTGGTGGCTACTTTTTGCCTGAAACAGGCGAAAATTTACTAGAAAAAAACAGCCATAACTCAAATCAACTCGCTACTAGCCTGCCAAAAAACGGGTAGCTCGGATCAATGTAGCCGTGGCTTGATGCATGGCCGGGTATGACCAGATCGTTGATAAACGCTTCGTCTTCAGCATCAAGTTTTAAATCAACCGCGCCATAAACATCTTCAAGATGACTCAGCGTGCGCGGGCCAACGATGACCGAGCTGATGATGGGATTGGCCAGCACCCAGGCGGCTGCGAACTGGCCAGCCACCCAACCTTTGGCATCGCAACGGGCCTTGATTTTTTGCGCAATCACGAGCGATTCTTCGCGGAATTCGGTTTCCAAAATTCTCTTGTCGCCGCTGCCCGCGCGTGTGCCCTCTGGTGGTGGCTGGCCAGGTGGGTACTTGCCAGTGAGCACGCCGCGCGCCAACGGGCTGTAGGGCACAACGCCCAGGCCGTAATGCGCGCAGGCAGGCAGGATTTCAACCTCAGGGCCGCGATTGAGCAGGTTGTAGTACGGCTGGCACACCACGGGTTGCGGTACGTTCAATTCTTTGCAAAGTCGCACGACTTCAGCGATGCGCCAGCCACGAAAGTTTGACAAACCAAAGCTGCGGATCTTGCCTGCGCTGATCAGGTCGCCCAGCGCGCGTACCGCTTCCTCCAGATTTTCTCCGTGAAAATCGCGATGCAAATAAAGAATGTCGAGGTAGTCGGTTTGCAGGCGCGCAAGAATGGCATCGGTTTCCTGCAAAAGCCAGCGGCGTGAATAGTGGTTTTGGTTAATTGCTGCGCTAGGCGGGCTGGATGCATCCTGGCCCATCGCGTTGCCCAGCTTGCTCGCGAGCACCCACTGCTGGCGCTGGCCGGTAAGCAGCTTGCCGATGTCTCGCTCTGACTGGCCTTTGTTGTAGACGTCGGCGGTGTCAATGAAGTTGATGCCGTGTTCGCGCGCCGACGCGACGATGCTGGCGGCCTCTTCAAACGGTGTTTGCCGGCCGAACATCATGGTGCCCAGGCAGAGAGTTGAAACCTTGAGGTTGCTGGATCCTAAACGGCGGTATTGCATGGCGCTGTTCTTTCAGAAAAATAAGAGTTGTGAAATTAAAGCTTGAGATTAAAGCTTGAGATTAAAGCTTGAGATTAAGGCTTGAGATTAAGG
The DNA here is from genome assembly GCA_043757245.1 of Polaromonas sp. Lineage (GTDB taxonomy): Bacteria > Pseudomonadota > Gammaproteobacteria > Burkholderiales > Burkholderiaceae_C > Polaromonas. Next base: position 1,405 of record JAYVPR010000126.1, read on the forward strand.
CGGCGTTCGCTCGACCAGATATTCCTGCGAATACCAAAAAGTGTCTGGCGCTGTCAACGCGGCCCAAGTGCCTTCTTTCGGGTCTTGCCTTGAGCGAATGTCCCAACGCACATCGACGATGCGGCACTGTGCGCAGGGCGGCTGGCCCTTGCGCCGCTGCACCAGGGCGTAGCGGCTGGTTTTAAACAAGGCGTTAACATCAGCATAGTCTACCGGTTGAGGTGCATCGTAGGCCACGATTTTTGCACCGGTGAGTAAAAACTGATAGCGCTCGAACTGGCCGTTGAAGTTGTTCGGCACGCTCACTTGCTGGCCTTGCACCAGCGCTATGGTTTCTGGCTTGTAGTGGCCCAGCAGCCCATTGAAGGGTGCGGTAACCCACGCAAGCGACAGCAAAAATGCAAAGCCTGTGCCGGCGGTAACTGGCCGCGTCCATTTGCTTTTCGCGATGCCTAAAACGCTCACACCAAATATCAGTGCCAGCAAGACCCAAAAGAGGGGCGAATACGCCGCTGCATCGCCAGTTGCGCGTACTGCGCCTTTGCCGATCACCCCTATGGCTAACGCGCCTAGTGCGCAAAACACCAAGGTCAAATTGAACCAGATGCGGCCAATACGGTTCCAGTACAGCGCCATCAAAACGGCTACCGCAGGCATGGCGGGGATCAGGTAACGCGCCGAGCGCTGGCTGGGCAGCATGAAGACGATTGCCAGAGCCAATAGCCACATCCACAGCACTTTTTCTGCATCTGTAATTGCTTGCGCTGTGCCTCGCCTTTCGCGGTAGCTTCGCCATGCTGTCCAAGCACAGCCGACTGCAAGTGGAAACAACAAACCGGCGTTGACGAAGTAGCCCGTCAAAATAACAAAAATGCCGCCCGAGCCGCTGAAGGCCAGCTTGAG
>JAYVPR010000127.1:0-8460 GCA_043757245.1 Polaromonas sp.
GGGCATGCACGATGCGGGCACTGTTTCTGCACTTGCCCCCACCCTAACCCTCCCCCGGAAGGGGAGGGAACAAGACGAAAACGACCTGAGTAGTTACCATTAAACAAACGTTTATTGAGCAGACCCTTTGACTGGGGCGGCTTGCGCCTTGGCTTTCGGGTTAGCCGCCACACCCAGAGCCGCCGAGCAATCCGCATCCTGACCTGGCCCGGTTTCAATCGTTGCCAGCAACGCCAGCAACGGATTGATGACGCCTAGCGCAATTGCCAGTCCCGCGCGCCCCGCCAGTGCTGCTTTGTCTGGCCCGGCTGTCGGTGCGGCGAACGTGCCGCCAATTTTCAAAGGCGATCGCAGGCTCAGAATACTTTTATCCTTGGGCTCGGGTTTCAGCACAATATCAAGTGTTTCATTTTTCAAGCTGATCTGACCACTGCCACTGATCACGGTGTCACTGCTGTCCAGCAAAATCACTTTACTCGCCATCAAGCCTTGCTTGACCTCAAAAGCGGCCGCCGCACAGCGCAATTGCACATTACGGTCACCGCGCAGGAAGAACTTGATCAACTCACCGCCATCAAGTCCCATGTATTCCAACAAAATATTACTCAGCTCGCCCTTGCCCATGAGCACAGCCACATCACCGGATGCAGAACCAAGCATTTGCGCCATTGAGTTTCCGCGTCCCTTCAGCGCGACCTGCCCGCTCACTTTTCCAAAGCTGCTCTTGGTGTTTTCAATTGTTGGAAACAACTTGTTTAGCTGAACCGCTCGCAAGTCAAACTTGGTCTCAAAAGTAGCGGGCACCACATTGGCATCAATCGTGATTTTCCCGGCCAACGAGCCGCCCGCCACACCGAGAGCAAGTGGCTCAAGCCGCAGTACGCCGCTGTTTAGCAACACACGCACACTGCCTTTATCCAGCGGCAGTTCCTCCACGTGGCGAATGTCGAGTGCACTGTAAATCACGTCAGCGTTCATCGCCTTGAGTCTGACCAAGTCCAGCGTAGCGGTGGGCAAAACCTTGCGTGGAGCACTGCTGGGAACAGCCTTTTGCACCGTGATTTCGCCAGGTTTGGGCACGCTGGCAGCGACTGCCGCTACAGCTTTGACAGGCAAGCCAATGACGGGTCTCAGGTCATCAAAATCAAGCAGTTTTGAGCGCACCTTTCCAGTCAGCAGTGGAATCTTTTGTGATGTGTCAAAGCTCATGTCACCCGCTAGGTCACTCTTGCCCAAAACCCCTAGAATTTGAGTCACATCCCACACTTGGCCGCGTCTGTTCAGTTGGCCACGCAGCTTGTAGGGCGGTGTAGAAGGCAACACCACGCCGGCAAGCTTGTAGAGTTCCTCAAGGTTTCTGCCCTGGATGTCAAACGTGGCGTTGAGGTTAGAAAATTCCTGCAGATTTTCAACCGATCCCTTGGCCTTTAGTGTGGTCTTGCCTGTCTGTGCGTTGACCTCAATCGGAAACGGTTGTGTCAGATCCCGGCTGAGCTGCAGCACACCACCCGTACGGCCGTTGGCCGTGAAAGGCTCGCTGTTCCATTTGCCTGCGACCTTGTAACTCAAGGGTAGCTGCACCGTACCCGCTTCAGAAGCGGTTGACTCGGGGGCAAGCACGAAGAGCGCTGTCATGTCGGCTCCCTGACTTGAGGCTCGATACTTCAAGGTACCTCTGTCAACCGTCAACGCGCCAATCCTGGGCGTTGCACTGGCATTCGAGGTATCGCGCGCCAAAGCCCAGGTGCGTCTACCGTCAGGCTCTATTTGCAAACCGATTTGGGGTTCGAACAATGCAATACGCGGCAAGTCAACTTTGCCAAATAACAAGGGCAGGAGCTTGATGTCAAACTCCGCTGCTTTGGCTTTTACCAGATAAGGTTCACTAGCCCAGTCGGGGTTGGCAAACTCGACTCCATCGGCTCTGACGGTGGTTGTTTTACCAAGCTTGACTGAAAGGCGGTCGGTGATCTCAAAGCGCCGGCCCAGCTCGCCCGAGACATATCGGTTGATGGGGCCACGCAGCACGTCCCACGGGAAGAACAGCACCACCACGATCAACACAACTGCCAAACTTGCAAAGCCAACCAGCCATCGTTTGAGAAGGGTTGACCTGAAAAGCGAAGCAGTCATAGGTATTTTTATTCAGCTTTTGAAAGTCAGGTGCCAGTGAGCCAGTGCAGCTACAAAAAACAATTTTGCGTCAGCGATTTGGACACAGCCGTGGTCAAGTGCGATGCAAATATGTGGGCACAGGCCTACACACTACGTGACAGTAGGAATCGTCCTACAAATATACGTCAGCTTTGAATGCAAAATGTATACACCGTGATCGAACTATAAAAATTACCCACCCGGACACTAGCTGTGCGACTAAAAACCTACCTCGTAGAAGACAACCCCACGATTCGTGAGAACTTGATTGCAACACTTGAAGAGCTGGTCAACATTGAAACCATTGGTGCCACTGAAACTGAAAACGAAGCCAAAGCCTGGTTGCTGGCTAACCCACATGACTGGGACTTGGCGATACTTGATCTGTTTTTAAAGCAGGGCAGCGGGCTGGGTGTATTGGCAGCATGCAGAGACAGAAAACCATCGCAAAAGGTGGTGGTGCTCAGCAACTACGCCACAACCGACATTCGCCATCGCTGCGCTCAGCTCGGCGTCGATGCAGTGTTCGACAAGTCGAACGAAATTGATGCGCTGGTTGAATATTGCCTGCTACAAAGCGGCACACCTACTCTTTAAAAAAGATGCCAGGCGTGTTCGTTTCGGGAAGATACGCGCGGCAATCAGTCAATCAGTTTGTTTTTCAGCGCGTAATAGGTCAGGTCGCTGTTAGAAGCCAGGCTCATTTTTTCCATCACGCGGGTGCGGTAGGTGCTGACGGTTTTAACGCTCAACGACAACGCCTTGGCAATGTCACCCGCCGTTTCGCCTTTGGCGAGTTTCAGGAAAACCTGAAACTCACGCTCGGACAATTGCTCATGCGAGGCCATATCCTGCGGACGGTTCAGCTGCTGGGCCAGCAACTCCGCCACACTTGGCGTGATGTAGCGCTTGCCCAAAGATATAACGCGTATGGCATCAACAATTTCTTCGGGGTCGCATTCTTTGTTCAAGTAGCCGCTCGCTCCCTGGCGAATCAGGTTCACGGCGTAATGCTCCTCGGGGTAGCCGCTCAAAATCAAAATGCCAACGTCGGGCGCCTTGGCACGGATCATGGCCAGCGCATCAATGCCGCTTTGGCCGGGCATCGACAAGTCCATGACCAAAATATCCAGCTCGACATTGCGCACCAAGTCAATCGCCTCCCGGCCGCTCGCAGCCTCGCCTGCAACACGCAAGTCAACATGCTCAGAAAAAAACTGCCTGAGACCAGACCGCACAATGGCGTGGTCGTCTACTATGCCGATTTTGATCATATTGTTATTTCTCCGTAGATCTCAGGTGACAAATTCAAACGGGAAAACCCGCTATTCAAAACGATTTTGGTATTTGATTATTGACGACATACGCCGCATACGCTGTAGGAGAGCTTCCCGTGAATTTTAGACTTCCAAAAATGGCTATCAGCCTGCCACTGGCGCTATTGGCTGTTGCCGGGTTGATTGTTATCAACGAGGCGAGCTTTAGCAGCTCCAGCGGCGCTGCTGCTGACATTGAGAAGGCCCAGCTAACGCGCGGCGCGCTGAATGACTTAAAGCAAATCATCCTCGATGCTGAAACCGGCCAGCGCGGCTACTTGCTGACGGGCGATGAGCGTTATCTAGAGCCTCACACAAATGCCGTCAATCAGGTGAATCAACAACTTGACTTGTTGCGGCAGATATTCGCGCCTTACAAAGAACAACTGGTCGAATTCGGCATCTTGTCACGGCACATTTCACGCAAGCTGGCAGAGCTGGATTTATCGATCCGAATGCGCCGCGAGAATAAAGAAGAAGCCTGGCGTTTTGTATTGACTACGGATGTGGGCAAAGAGCACATGAAGGCAATTCGTGAACAAACCACCAAGCTGGCTGCTGCCAGCATCCGCGACATGGAGCAAGGGCATGCTCAGATCAAGCAAACATTGTTGCTGTCGCGCATTGGTGTTTCCATCTTGGCGATCATCGGCCTGCTGGCTTTTTACATGTACCTGCTGCAAACCAAGGCGTTGCTCAATGCGGGTATTCGGGAGCAGCAATCCCTAAAGCGCGAGCGTGACCAGCTGGACTTGCAGGTGCGTGACCGCACCGCCAGCCTCGCCAAACTGGCCACCCACCTGCAAAACGTACGCGAAGACGAGCGCGGTCACCTGGCGCGTGAATTGCACGACGAATTGGGGGCACTGTTGACGGCTGCAAAACTCGATGTAGCGCGGCTCAAGTCACGCCTGGGCGCCACCCAGCCAGACGCGCTTGAACGACTGGCACACCTGACAACAACCTTGAACAGCGGTATTGCACTGAAGCGGCAGATAGTTGAAGACCTGCGGCCTTCGTCGCTGTCGCACTTGGGGCTAGTCGCGTCACTGGAAATTCTGACGCGTGAGTTTGAACAGCGCGCCGACCTGTCGATCACCACCGATCTGGAGAATGTTGACCTCGGTGGTTCGGCGCAGCTGACGGTTTACAGACTGGTACAAGAGTCACTCACCAACATTGGCAAGTATGCAGAAGCCACTAAAATTGTTATTAGCCTGCTAAACATGGACGGCTACATCACAGTTGAAGTGTGCGACAACGGCAAGGGTTTTGATGCAAACGCCGTCAATCCAAACAGCCATGGTCTGACCGGCATGCGCCACCGGGTAGAGGCGGCGGGTGGGCGATTGACCGTCAGCACCAGCCCTCAGACCGGTACCAAGATTACCGCAGTATTGCCGAAGGATCGTTAGTCGCGCGTGAAGCGGCGCATCGCTGTAGCGCGAAGCCGTCGGCTCCCTCCTACACGGGCGGGTATGTAACGCTTACAAAAGCGTAGGACTACAGCCGATGACCAAAAACCTGCGCTGGTAATAAGCTATCAGCATAGTTTGGGGTGCGCCCCGCCCGCTAACGGGTTTTGCTCCAAATGAATTCAATACCCGCTTTTAATTAAGGAGCCGTACGTGCTGCATTATTCTGTGGTTTTTTTGGTCATCGCACTTGTCGCTGCACTTTTCGGCTTTGACGGCATCGCTGTAGGCGCCGTTGAAATTGCCAAAATCCTGTTCTTTATTTTTGCCATCATCGCAATCGTTACCTTTGTTATTGGTCTGGTTAAAAAGTACTGGCTTGACACTTATTCACGTTAACTCTTTTGCTTTTTAACTTTATTTTCTTATCCGTTTTTATCCACTTTTCAACCCAAGGAAACACCATGATTACTTCTGCCACCACCCAACAAAATACCCACCAGTCTTCCGAGGGCCTGTTGCACTCAGCTGACCGAGCGATTGATTCAACCCGAAACTTTGCCAATCATGCGCTGGACGTGACAGAGGAAAAAATGCACAGCCTGAGCAGTGGTGTAAAGCCAGCGCTGGAAAAGTTTTCACGCAAGGCCGAAGAATATGCACATCAGGGTATGGACATGGCGATGCACGCCAAAGACAAGGCGCGTGAATCACTTTCGGACTACAGCGCTGCTACCAGCCGCTATGTTTCTGACAAGCCGGTGCAGTCGGTGTTGATCGCCGCCGCTGTAGGCGCAGCTGTTGCAATACTGGTTTCATCCGCCCTTAACCGTAACCGTAACCGTAACCGCTATTAATTAATACCGGTGTTGAAAAGTCTTCTTAAACAGCGACCTGACTAACGCCTGATTGACACATGCTGCACCCGCTTTTTTCAACGCTGATACAGCGCCCCGATTTGCTGGTGGAGCATGTTTCTGCTTACAGCGCGTTATTTCATCAAGAGGCTTCGCAAGCTGGCTCCATGCTGGTCAAGCGCTATTTGGCGTGGGCTATTGCCGCGATTTGCGGTCTTGTGTTTGTCTTATTTACGGGCATCGCGCTGATGATGGGCGCACTGCACAACCAGTTTCACTGGGTGTTGCTGGCGGTTCCCGGCAGTGCGCTTGTTTTGATGCTGGTTGCCATCGCCAAGGCAAAAGCTCCTTTGACCGAGGTGCGCTTTACAGAGTTGAAAGCGCAAATCGACAGCGACATCCAGGCACTTCGAGCCATGTCTTGAAACCCATCCCTTGGCATCCATGACACCCACCCCCGACTCACCTCAAGCCCGGTTGGCCGCTTCCCGCAAAGCGCTGGTTCGCCAAATGGCCCGCGACGATGGCCGCGCGGGCAATGAAGAGCCAAACGGCTTGCGTGGCTCAAGAAATGGGCAGACGGCTGACGCACAAACCAGCACAGAGCGCAGCACCATGTGGCAGGTCTTAACCCAGGCCGTGACGGCTTGGTGGGAGCACCATCCGGTGCAGATAGCAATAGATGTCGGCAGACCGTTTTTAAGTAATTATGCGCGTGACAAGCCGCTTCAATTACTCGGCATTGCCGCAGGCATCGGCGTTGCTGCAGTATTCGTCAAGCCCTGGCGGTTGGTGTCAGTTACTGGCTTGACTGTAGCAGCTCTCAAATCCACAAAACTATCTTCCACCCTGCTGTCAATGCTGCCACGCGCTTCAACCAAACAGCAAAACAGTATTCCAAAAAAATACAATACTCCCTGAAAGCCGCACCATGAAAAAATCACAAAATAACATCACCGAACAACTGACGTTGGATGAAGAGGGGCTAAAAGCCGCCCGCACTAGCCTGGACGACGGTGCCGTGACACCCGCTTATGGTCCGCACCGTGAAGCCATCATCAAGCTGCTCAATGATTCATTGGCAACCGAACTGGTTTGCGTGTTGCGCTACAAGCGCCACCACTTCATGGCCAGTGGTTTGGCATCGCCCAAAATTGCGGAAGAGTTCATGGTGCACGCTAATGAAGAATCAGCTCATGCCGACCGCATTGCCAAACGCATTGTGCAGCTGGGCGGCGAGCCGGACTTTTCACCCAGCACGCTGCTGGCGCGCAGTCATGCCGACTACGACGAATCCAACGATTTGAAAACCATGGTGCGGGTTAACCTGATCGCCGAGCGCGTGGCAGTGGAAACCTACCACCAGATGATTGCGCTGATTGGCGACAAGGACAGCACTACCCGCCGTATGCTGGAAGATATTTTGGCCGATGAAGAAGAGCACGCAGACGAGCTGGCTGACTGGCTGGAAGACTAAAGCCTCATCAGATTTTCACCCGCAGGCCGTCAGCGTGGTGCCGCTGACGAGCCAGCCTTTCAAACTATGCACCATTGTCAGTAAACCAACTCAAGAGGAAAAAACCATGAACTCCAATCGCACTACCCTTCGCACCACCGCACTCGTCTGTGCATTCGCCGCCCTGGCTGGCATGACTGTTTTGACAACGGGCTGTGCTGTTGTGCGTGGTCAGGAAACAGCTGGCGCTTATGTCGATGACGCCGCCATCACTACGTCTGTGAAAGCCAAGATGGTCGAAGACAAAACAGTATCGGCTGCTGCTATTAATGTCGAAACGCTCAATGGCACGGTTCAACTGTCTGGATTTGCAAAGTCTGGCGCTGAAAAAGCGCAGGCAGAAGTAATTGCACGCAACGTTAAGAATGTCCGCGCCGTGCGCAATGACATTGTTGTCCGTCCTTAATCAGCTCTGACTCCCGGGTCATTGCGACATAAAAAAACCTCCTGCGGGAGGTTTTTTTATGGACGCTTGAAGACCACTTCTTAGAAAGACAGCTTTTAACTGCCTTTAACTGTCAATTTGTTGTTGACAGAAGCCACGCCCTTGATGCTTTTAGCCAATGTAGTGGCCTTGTCACGTGCGGCGGCTGTAGGTGCAGGGCCGGAGAGTGTGACATCGCCATTTTTGGTGTCAACGTCAATCCTGACGGCGCTCAAATCAGCGTCTTTAGCCAACTCGGCTGAAATAGATGCGGTGATGGCTGCATCATCAGCTTTTCCAGCCAAGGATCCGGCGGTTTTGGCACCCGATGCTTCTGCTTTCTGGGCGGCATCTTTCATCGCGTCTCCTGCTTTGGCCATTGAAGTCTCAGCTTTGGTTTTGGCCTCTGCCGCCGCCTTCTCAGTGCTAGCCACGGCTGAATCCAGCTTTTGACCCACCGTTTGCCCATCATCTTTTTTGCCGCACGCAGACAGCGCCGCCAGCGTCACGATAGACACCACCAGCGCCGCTGAAGTGAAGTAATCGGGCAAGATTCGTGGTGGGTTGATTTTCATAAAAACTCCGAAAAAAAAGAGAAGATGAGTGCGAACTGGCAGTGATCGGGAAACTTAAGGTTTGTCGATGGCTTTTTTAACCTTGTCCTTGGCGTTTTCTTTGGCATCGCCATACGCAGCCTGCACTTTGCCTTTAACCTGGTCAGCCTTCCCTTCAGTTTGCAGTCGGTCATTGCCCAGCAGCTTGCCTGCAACTTCTTTGA